>VBMR01000251.1 GCA_005878325.1 Methanobacteriota archaeon
CGCGGCAATCCCGACGACCGTATCGCGGATCTTGTCCGCCGCGTGGAAGTACTGGATCGCCTCCATCTGGTTGATGCCCGCGTCCATGATCGCGTCCATCGATTCGACGAGGTACTCCCGATGGCCCCGCAACAGCTTCAGGGCCTGTCCGAGGAACTCGTCCCGGTCTCCGCGGCACACGCGATACCCGACCTCCGCCTGATCGTACCGGCCGCACGCGTTGATTAGTGTCCCAAACTCCTTCGCGTCCCGCGTCGGACTGCCCACCGGTTCCCGGACCAGCGTGTACGTCTCCCCGACGAGCCGTTCGACTTCTCGGAGCCCGCAGCCTCGCTCAAGCATGTGCGTCGCGAGGGCCGTCACCACGCGTCCCTTCTCGCCGCGATCCAGATCCGACCAGCTCCTCCAGTGGCCCTCAACCTTCAGGTCGATCCCCAGCTCCAGCAGGAACGCGATGCACGCCTGCTCGTTGCCACTGAGCCGCGGGATCCAGGGATCCGATGCGTACTGGAGCAGCTTGTACGCGGGGCGGGTTTCCCGACCGAACAAGCGGAGGTCGATCTGGGCCTCGAGGACGCCCGCCTCGATTCCCTGCGAGAGGATCGACCGATTGTAGCCGGAGAGGCGACGGAATTCCTGGTCCTGCACGTCGGCCACGGCGCCCACGATCGCGATGGCGGCCAGGTCCGCGTTCCCGGCATCGAGGGCCCTGGCGACCGCATAGGCGCAGCCGGCCCCGCTCGCCACGTCGGAGCCCGCGCCCTCGAGGTGCGGATTCAGCATGAGGACCCGATCCTGGGATGCGGCGAAGCGGATCAGGTCGCCCCGCAGGGCCTTCGGGATTTCGCGCTCCGTCGGCACATGGTGGTCCGTGATCACCGCGTCGAGGCCATGGAGCGCATGCATCATTCCCGCCCCGAGGTCGATGAACCAGACGAGGGGCGTGCCCTGCCGCTTGAGGTCCGCGATCACCGCTTCGTCGAGTTTCTTCACGAACGCGACTTCGTGCGGAATGTGCGCGCGGTCGAGGGCCTCCGAAGCGATCGCCCCGCCCGTGATTCCGTCCGTGTCGATGTGCGTGACGATTCGGACGAAGGAGGTCTCGCGCAGGCGTTCCGCGATCTCCTGGGCAACCGCCTCCATCGGGCCATCGAGCGAGGCTCGACGTTTGAATCTTTGGGAGGGGAAGCCGTACCATGGACCGGGGTGGCTTCTCTCCGCCGCGGTACCCATCTTCATCATGGCTCATCGGGCCAGCGAGACATACCTCTACTTAGAGGTACGAACCGTCCCGCGAGGCGCCACGTGTCGCGCGGGCTAAGGACCCTTAACCGCGAGGGGACTTCGGGTCGCCGTGATTCACGTCACCTCGACGGGGTTGGTCGTCCGGGATGGCCGGGTGCTCCTCGGGAGACGCACGTCCACCACGCGCTTCGCCGGAATGTGGGACGCCTTCGGCGGACATCTCGTGCCCTGCGAGGAACCCGCGGTGGCCCTCGCCCGCGAACTCGAGGAAGAGCTGGCCATCCGAGTTTCCGGTCCCCGGTTCCTGGGCATCTACGAGGACGTCGACCCGACGTCGAAGGATCTGTTCCGTCACTACCTGTTTCTCGTGACCCAGTGGGAGGGCGAGCCCAGGATCGCGAACGAGGAGCACTCCGAGATTCGGTGGTTCCCGCCCGCGGAAGCAGCGGGCCTGGACCTGGCGGCCTCCCTGAAGGACGCGATTCGTCGCCTCCTCCCGACGAAACCTTAAGCCCCACCCCCGACATCGGCCGGAGGAGAGGATGTCCGAAGACGACCAGGTGCGGAAGATTCTCCGCGAGATCCACACGATCGCGGTGGTCGGCTGTTCAAAAGATCCGGCGAAGGACGCGCATCGGGTTCCCAAGTACATGCAGATGCACGGCTATCGCATCATCCCGGTGAATCCGACCGCGACGGAAATCCTCGGCGAGAAAGCGTTCCCGTCCCTCGAGGCGGTCCCAGTTCCCTACGATGCGGTGGA
>VBMR01000145.1 GCA_005878325.1 Methanobacteriota archaeon
GGAGGGCTTGAGCACCTTCTGGTCCTTCGTCGGGGTGCTCGTCCTCGTCTTCGCGCTGCTCGCGGTCTACTTCGGGGTGGTCGTGCCGCGGTTTCCGCCTCCGCCCGCGCGAGCCCTCCCCGGGGACACCGTGACGGTCGACTACGTCGGTTCGTTCGAGGACGGCCTCATCTTCGACACGAGCCTGGCGTCCGTCGCGGCGGACAACGCCTCCCGCCCGAAGGCCTTCTCGTTTTCCTGGCGGCCCTCCTGGTCGTCCCTGACCTTCCAGATCGGGCAACAGCCCCCGGCCGTCATCCGCGGCTTCGAGCTGGGCGTCCAGGGACTCGCTCAGGGAGAACAGACGACGGTCTCCGTGCCCCCGGACCTCGGGTACGGGTCGGCCGATCCCGCGAAGATCCAGACCAAGGACCTCCTCGAATCCGTCCCCGTGCGGGTCTCGATGACCGCCTCGGAGTTCCGGTCCACGTATGGCACGGATGCGGTCTCGGGGACCGCGGTGAAGGACCCGGTGTGGGGATGGGCCGCGACCGTGAACGTCGCGGGGAGCTTCATCACGGTGACGAACAGCCCGGTCCCCGGGGTGACCGTTCGGCCGTACGATGGGTGGGATGCGACGGTCGTGTCCATCGATGACGGGGCGAACGGAGGCGAGGGCGTCATCTGGGTTCAGCACCACCTCTCGCCCCAACAGGTCGATCGAGTCGGGTACGCGAAGGTGACATCGGGACGGCGGGAGATCGTCTTCGTCGTGACGGCGGTCGACCTCGATGCGGGTAAGTTCACGCTGAACTTCAACGACCCGACCCGCGGCCGACCGTTGATCTTCCAGATCACGATGGTCCATATCGCCCGATCGTTCTGAGGCGGCGGATGGCCTCGCTGGACGAGTGGCTCCAGGGGCTCTTCGGTTTCCTCGGTCCGTCCGGGGCGCTCGTGGCCCTTTTCGTCTTGTTCGTGATCGACGCCGCGATCGTGCCGGCGCTCCCGGAGCTGGCCCTCGTTGTCGTGTACCTGTACGGCGTCCCGGAATACGACCCGCTGGTCCGGGCGCTCCTCCTCCTTACGATGGCGGTCGGCGGGGAGTTCGCCGGCAACACGGTCCTATACCTCTGGGTCCGGACCCTCCTCGTGGACCGCGGACGCGTCCCGCGACCGGTCGAGCGGGCGATGGCGGGTTGGATGCGCTTCCTGATCGTCCCCGACGAGCGCATCATCCTGCTGAACCGGATCGCGCCGGTCGTGCCCTTCGTGGGTGCGTTCATCGCGGTCCTCCACTGGAGCTACCGCAGGTCCATCGCGTACGTCGTGGTCGGCGCGGCCGCCAAGTATTCCCTCCTCCTCGTCCTCGTGGGCTTCCTGCGGCTCGCATACCCGCGGCAGGCCGCCACCCTGCTCACGGTTTCGGCGGTCCTGGTCCTCGTGGCCGCCTCCATCCTCGGCGCGTACCTGTATCGGCGGCGTGCGGTGGTCCGGAAGCCCACCTAGTACTCCCGGCGGGCGTAGCCCGCGGGCGCGAGAGGCTTCCCCGCGAGAAGCCGGAGGTCCCCGCGGACCCAGGTCAGCAACGTGCGCAGGTAGCCGTCGTTCTCGAGCCTCCGGACGGACAGGCCGACGAACAGGGCGGGATCGTACACGATGCGGCCTTTCCCGCGAATCCGGAAGCCCACGTCGACGTCGTCCGAATGGGGAAGGTTCCGATATCCTCCGATCGCCTCCAAGGCACTCCTTCGAAACGCGGAGTTCGTCCCGCCGGTCCCGTAGAGGCCGGCGAGCGCGGCGGCTCGGATGAAGCCGCGGACGAAGAAGAAGACGAGGCGGGCTTTGAGGCCTCCGTCGAGCGGGCCATCGGGGCCGCAGACCGCGACCACTTCGGGATCGCGAAAGTCGCCGACGAGCCGCTCCAGCCAGTCGCGGGGGACGCGGCAGTCCGCATCCGTCGTCGCGACGAGGTCGGCGCGGGCGATCGCGGTCCCATCGTTCCGAGCCCCCCCGATGCCGGGGCTCGTCTGCTGGATCACGCGGTCCGCATGTCGTGCGGCGATCTCTCCCGTGCGGTCGGAACTTCCTCCGTCGACCACGATGATCTCGAACTCGCTCCGCGGGAGGGTCTGCTCGTCGAACTGCCGCAGGAACGCCTCGATCCCTCGGGCCTCGTTGTACGTCGGCACGATGACAGAGATCTTCAGGCGACCGCCTCCAGGGCGTCCGCGAGGGAGAGGCCGCGCAGGATCACCTGGTCCGTGTTGATGTAGTCGAACTGGCCGAAGCGCCCGAGCAGCTCGATGCCGATCCGCTGGGCGTACGCCTGGACGAGATCGAGATTCCGCCGATGGGCCAGGTCGAACACGACGTAGGCGTAGCGCGTCCGGGCCACCCGCGAGACCCGGACCTCGGACCCGCGGAAGATCCCCATGCGGTCGGCGTGTGCCACGACGTGATCGACGAGAGCCTCATCCGCGGAGGACCACACGGCATCTCCGGGGTCGCACGTCATCTCCGCCACCGCGGAACTGTTCCCGGCCGGGGCGACGCGGTCGGAGAAGTTGCTCGGGAACGAGATCCGGTTGAACCAGCCGTCCTCCGGACTCGGGAAATAGGCCCAGCTGAGGTCGTTCACAGCGTCTCGATCGAGGCCGAGCATGACCGTGACGAGGGCTCGGTGGGTGAGCGATTCGCCCGCCGCGCGCACGTCCTTCGGGGCGTCCGGCAGGGCCCGGATGAGCTCCGGGATCGGGATCGTGGACACGAGCCGGTCATATTGGAGCTCCTCGCGGCCGTCGCTCACGATCCAGGCCCCGCCGCGCTTCCGGATCGAGGTGACGCGGAACGCCGTGCGGATGCGTCCGACCTGGGGCAACAATCCGCGGACGAGACTCTCGATCCCGCCTTCCCGCGGATACAGGAAGTGCAGCTGATGCGTGTACCCTTCCGTCGGGACGCCTAAGCTCGCCCGGACGACATCCTCCAGGGGCGGATCGGGCACGCGGCCCTCCACCCAATCGATCGCCATCTGATCCGCAGGCGTCTTCCAGATCTTTTCGTTGTACGGAAGGAGATAGGCTTCCGTGATTCCCTTTCCGAAGCGATGGTACATCCATTCCTTGAAGTTCTTCGGCGTCGGGGACCGTCCCGTCGAACGGGCGAGATGCGCCTCGATGTATCCCATGAGGCACGCGACGTTGTCCTCGATCGGAAGGTCAGCCAGGCCGTTCTCGAACGGGTACTTGACGTACCGGCCTTTGTAGTAGACCTTCGTGTTCCGCTGGCGGCGGCACACGTTGTCGCCCAGGAGGTCCTCGTAGAAGCGCATCGCCTCGGGTTTGCGGGAGAACAAGATGTGGGATCCGTGCGGATCGAAGGTGAACCCGTCGGCCGCGAGGCTTCGGCACAAGCCGCCGGGCCGGTCCTCGGCTTCCAGGACCTCCGCGTCCTTCCGTCGGGACGCGAGGACGAGGCCCGCGAGGCCCCCGCCCAGGATGCCGATCACAACGGCTCCAGAGGGTCCCCGCGTATTAATGACTGCCGCGGGTCATGCGGCGACGAGGCGTTCGTACACCCGTTCGAGACGCCGGGTGCACCGTTCGACGGAGAAGGGGAGCGCGCTCTCCCGGGCCGCGTCCCGCATCTTGTCCCGGTCCCGCAGGCACTGCACGATGGCGCCGGCGCACGCGCGCAGGTCGGCCGGGTCGAACAACGCGCCATTCGTCCCGTCGCGGACGAATTCCGGGATCGCGCGGTAGTTCGCACCCGCGACCGGGCGGCCGGATGCGAGCGCCTCGAGGACCACGAGGCCCTGGGTCTCGAATTTCGACGCGATGGCGAGGGCGTCCGCGGCCGCGTAGTACTTCGGCAAGTCGGCGTCGGGTACGAAACCGGTGAAGATGACGTCCCCCGCCAAGCCGAGTTGCCGGACGAGCGCGTAGTACTTCTCGATGTACGGGCCCGTGCCGACGATCAGGAGCTTCGTGTCCGGGTTCGCCTCCAGGACCCGCGGGAAGGCCCGGATCAGCGTCGGCAGGTTCTTCTCCGGGGCGACGCGCCCCACGTGGAGGACGACATCGTTTCCGTTCAGGCCCCACTTCGTCCGCACGCCGGAGCCCGAGAGGTCGGGCCGGAACCGGTCCGGGTCCACGCCGGTCGGGATCACATCCGCGATGTTCGCCCTCGGAGAGAGGGCGAGGATCTCTTCCAGGATCGCACGGCTCGGGACGACGACGCCCTGCGTCTTCCGCAAGAAGATCTTGAGGTAAAAACGGAGGCCGCGCTCGAGCAGATGGAGGTTCAATCCGAACGGCGAATAGAAGGCGAGCGTGTCGTGGATCATCGTGTGGAACGTGGAGACCCGCGGGATCTTCGCCTGCCAGGAGGCCCAGAGTCCTTTGATCCCGACGAAGCCCACGCCGTGGACGTGGATCACGTCGATCCCGAGGTCCTTGACGAGGTCGACCTCATGGCCCGGGAACATCGCGAGCCGGTATCCGGGATAGTGATGGAACTCCTTCGCGCGCACGTAGACGGTCCCGGCCTCCCGCATCCCGCGGCGGTGCGGGTCCTCCGGTGCGAACACGACGACCTCGTGGCCGTGGGCCTCGAGCTGCCGCCGGGTCGTCAGAACGGACGTCACCACGCCGTCGACCGTGGGCAGGTAGGTATCGGTGAAGAGGGCAATCCGCATAGACGTTCACGACCGCGCCGGGCCTTTACCCGGCCTCCCCCGCATCGGTCTCAAGACACGCGATACTCCCGCGCCTCCACGATGTGTGGTCCATTCGCCCTCTCCCCGCTCCGTCGACGTGGGCCCTGAGGCCTCTGTCGTCAGGCGGTGAGGCCGCTGGACTCCCCAAGTGGTCTGATTTTAATTAGACTACTTAAATTTTTTGGGGTAGCCCGGTCCGCTTTGATAATAGGCCACATTGGGACATTTCTCGTATCCGAGCGGTCGGGGCGGGGCCCTCAATCTCAGATCTGAGAATTGATGATTTCGACCCCATGACCGGCCCGGTAGGAGGCCTGGAACCCCCTCGCGACCCGTCGGCGGGCCCGCCGGATCGCCTCGAGGAGGGGGTGCCCGAGGGCCAGGTAGCCGGCGATGGAGGCGGCCAGGGTGCAGCCCGCCCCGTGGAGGGACTTCGGGTACCGGCGGCCCCCCATCCGCACGATCCGGCGGCCGTCGAAGAAGACGTCGACGAGGGGGCCCCTCAGGTGGCCGCCCTTGACCAGGACCGCCTTCGGCCCGAGCTCGTGGATCGTGCGGGCCGCGGCGTCCATCGAATCGACGTCCCGGATCCGGAGGCCCGCGAGCCGCTCCGCCTCGTATGCGTTCGGGGTGACGAGCGTCGCGCGGTCGAGGAGGCGGTCGACGAGGGCGTCCCGGAAGTCGTCCCGCTCGAGGCTCGCGCCGACCGTCGCGACCATCACGGGATCGACGACGAGTGGGAACGTCGTCCGGCGGAGTTCTGAAGCGACCGTCCGCACGATCGCCGCGGAATACAGCATGCCGGTCTTCGCCGCCCGGACGTCGAAGTCGGAGAGGACGGCCCGCATCTGCCGGCCGATCTCGGTGGGCGGCAGGGGGAAGATGGAGTCGACGGACCGGGTGTTCTGCGCCGTTACACACGTGATGACGGAAGTGCCGTGGACGCCGAGCGCCGCGAAGGACTTGAGATCGGCCTGGATCCCGGCGCCGCCCCCCGAATCGCTCCCCGCGATCGTGAGGGCGGTCCGCACGGACGCGCGATGGAGAACCGCGGGCTTAAGTCTGACGCGCGCCTGTGGAGGGAGCGTGAGCGGAGGATCGATCAATCGACCCGGGCTCATCGGGACGACCCCGATGCGCGCCCGGAGCGGACACGTCCGGTTCGACAAGAAGGTGCGATGGAAGAACCTGGTCCCCGCGTTCCGTCCGATGTTCCTGAAGTTCCTCGAGGAGACGGGGCAGCTCCCGGACGACATGGAGTCGATCGACGTCCTGATCGAGGAGAACCTGCGGGACCTGCGGAGCGACCGCAAGCCGGAGGGGTACAACCGGGAGGGCTCGATGCGGATGATCTTCCCCATCTCCGACCAGGTCGAGTTCTACCTGTACAGCCGCGGAAAGGTGCTGGAGGTCGCCCGGGTGATCGAGCAGCTGGGCCGGGTCCTGCAGAAGTATCACCTGAAGCACACGATCGAATGGGACCAGCTCCAGTTCCTGGCCGACAAGAAGGACTGAGGCCGGACCGCCAAAGGCGGCCCCGTCCGACGATTCGTACCTCTAAGTAGAGGTATGCGGGACCGTGGTCGAAGGCATTCCTCACCCGGTCAGGGGGACCCTCTCGAGGGTGGTATATTCGGCCCCATCCGGCTTGAGCACGCTTTTCTTGAGGTGGACGGCGTCCACGGGGATCGACCCGAAGGACGCGTCCCGTTGGGCTTCCAGGATCCGGCGCACTCGGTCCAGATCCCGATGTCCCTTGACCCGGGCCAGGGTGACATGGGCCTTCCAGGGCCGCCGCTCGCGGGGAAATCCGAGGGACTCGAGGGACGCCTCCAAGGCATCTGCGATCCGAGCGAGCGCTTCTGCTCCCTCCGCGCCGACCCAGATCACGTTCATCCGCCCCAGGCTCGGGAACGCGCCCGTACCTCGAATCCGCAGTTCGAACGGATGCACTCCGGCCGTCGCCTCCCGGATCGCGGCGACGATTTCCGGGACGAGGCCTTCCTCGGTGTCCCCGAGGAACTTCAGCGTCAGATGAATGCGGTCCGTGGGGATGACCCTCAGCGAGCCCGACGCGTTCCGGAGCTCGGCCGCGAGGGCCTCCAGAGCAGGCCCTGCCGGGACCTCCACGGCGATGAATCCCCGGAACGTCACGTCGCCCCCTCCTCGGGTGGCGGCGGGGCGTCCGCGACGAACCGATCGGATCCCTCGAAACGGCCTCGGACGTGCCCCTCCCGCACGGCCGTCCGGAGGATCCCGTCCGCGACGGTGGGCGAGACGCGGAGTTCCTCTGCAAGGTCTTGGATTCGAAACGCCGTGCGTGCGGCCGCGAAGCCCGCGACGTGCGCCAGGGCGATGTCCCTGGACCGGAGACGGCGCGCGTAGCCGAGGAAATAGAGCCCCGGGACGAGGAAGAGGATGGCGCAGAGGGACGACGCCGCCACTCCGAGGCCCGACTGCAGCGCCGTGCCGGCGACCGCGAGGACGATGGCGACGCCGGACAGGGCGAGGGTTCCGGCGGCGAGAAGCTCGTACATCTTCCTCGGAATCACGCCGACCCTCCCCTCAGTCATCCGAGACGCGCGTGCCGTG
>VBMR01000254.1 GCA_005878325.1 Methanobacteriota archaeon
CAAGGACGCCAGGATTCCGACCGCGCCGCACACGACCAATAGGACCGGCCAAAGTCGCCCGGAGAGAATGGAACCTTGGCGCCAACCGAGACCAAGCAAGGCGACCGCGCAAACACCGACTGGCACGAGGACTTCCGAGACAAAATCTGCAACCGCTGTTCGGCCCCGAGACACGTCCTCGCATGTCTCGGCCTGTCGAAATAACTTGCGGGGTGACATGGCCAGCCCGGGAATATCTGATCACTTGATGTGGTCGAGGCTGAAGGACCCCACGCTCACGCTCGACTTCGTGTACGTGTACCGGATCCAGCCGCGGCTCTGCACGTCGCAGATCCCCTTGATGCTCAGGAACGACTTCAGCTGCTCCACCTTGAACTCGATGCTCCCGTCCATCAGGGAGCCGAGCATCTGGATCTCTTGCTCCTCGTGCATCCCTTTCTCGATCACGTAGAAGGCGACGGCCTTGTCCCGCTTCCGGCGGCCGATGAAGGGCTGCAGGAACTTGAACGTCGTCGTGGGGTCGAGGTACGCGATCAGCGTGGACACGCTCCGGAATCCGAGGCGGTACGTGGGATGCTTCTTCTTCCATTCCCCCGCGATCGTCTCGACCGCCTTTAGGATCTCCTGGTGGTCCGTCGGGTCGTCGATGTACCTCGCATTCGGGTCGTTCGCCTCCGCCCCCATGGACTTCGAATACGCGTCGACGTAGCGGACGAGCCCGAGTTTCTCGTACTCCTCATAGCCGGGCAACACGAACGACATCTCCTCCCGGACGTCGGCCGGCGCTTTGTCCGTGAGGACCCAAAGGATCGGGACGCCTTTCTTCAGGCCCTCCGCCATGAAGAGGTTCGTGACGACCTCCTTACCGACGTAGGCGGGCCCGTACACGGAGGCGTTCGTCCCGAACGGGATGCCGCCGAAGAGGAGATCGTCCAGCCGCGGGATGCCCGTCTTCACCTTCTGCTGCTTCACCTCGATCTGCAGCTCCTGCTCCCGGGCCCCGATGTCCTCCTCGATCAGGCCCTGCTCCCGCATCCGGAGCTCCTCCATCTTCTGCTGGAGGTACTTCTCCTTCGTCCGGACCTCTTCCTCCTTCTGGTTGATCTGTCCCTTCAGCTCCTCGAGGCGGGTCTTCAGGTCGAGCTCGTCCGCGGACCCGCCCTGGGCCTTCGCCTCCTCGACCTTGCGCCGCTCCGCCTGGATCAGCTTCTCGCGGTACAGGAGGTCCTCTTCGCGCCGGAGGAGTTCCTCCTCCTTGTACGCGAGGGGTTCCTTCACCTTCTTGATCTCGTCCTCCTTCACCTGCAGCTCGTCCTGCATCCGCTGGAGGGTCTGCTCCCGGAGGAGGAGTCCCTTTTCCTTTTGGAGGACGTCCTGCTCCTTCTTCGCGATGGCGGTCGAGATCTCTCCCTTCGGCTTGCCTTCGAAGGCCTGTGCCTCCGCGCGGACCTTGTCCTCGATCTTGAAGCGCCCGACCTGTTCCTCGAGCCCGATGATCTTCTTCTTGAACGTCTCCTCTCTCTCGAGGTGCTCGTGCTCCTTCTCCCGCAACTCTTCCTCGAGGCGCCGCTTGAGCTCCTCGCTCGGCGCGCCTCGCTCGTCCGCGGGGGCGGCGATCTGCTTCTTGAGCTGCTCGTTGACGGACCGCACCTCCGCGAGCTGGGCTTCCAGGCCCTGCCGCAGATTCGCTTCCTGGTCCAGTCGCTTCTTCACCTCCGGGGTCGCGGCGGCGGCCTTCATCTGCTGGGTCTTCACGTATTTGATGACCGCGATGGATCCTTTCTTGATGTGCTCGATCTCCTGCTCGAGCTCCTTCCGCTTCGCGAGCTCCGTCTGGAGCTGCTTCGAGAGGTTCGCCGTCTCTTCGATGTACTTCACGGGATCGAACTTGCCTTGGCGGAAGTTCGCGAGCTCCCGGTTCAGGGTGGCCCGCATCGCGTCGAGTTCGGCCCGCATCCCGTCCGACTCGAGCGCCCTCTCCCGGAGTTCCTTCAGCTTGTCGTCGGAGACCCGGTCCGTGGTCCCGCGCGCGACCTTCGAGCCGCCCGACGTCGTGGGCACCCCGATCCAGTCCTGGAACGCGGTGTCTTCGCCCGCCAACCACTTGCGCAGGGCGTCGTCGCGGGAGTCACCGCCCGCGGAACCCCCCGCGAGCCAGGAACCGATGCCGCCCGACGGTTCACTCTTGAGCCACGTCGAGCCCCGGCTGTCCTCGGGCTTCACGGACGCCTCGTTCTGCCTCGTTCCGCAGACGACGCATTCCCCGTGCGGGTTCACCTCGCCGCCGCAGACGCGGCAGACTTGGGAGACGGTTCCTTCCGTCGGCTTCACCGCCATCCAGGCTGCGCCTCCCCATGCATCGCGAACACGATCGACCGAGGAGAATCGGTCGGCTCACGACGCGTCCTGAGGGTATTTAATCGTGAGGTCGTCAATATCATCTCATAGTCCAAGACGCGCATGATGCGGCCCCGCGAACGGAATCGGCGCTGGGTCCCGGAAGAGTATTTAGGCAGAATCGTTCCCGGACCTCCTTCCTTTCTTGCCTGCGAACGAATGCGTACGGAGGACCATCGTGGCCGTGTATCAGACTCCGACAAAGGTTTCAATGTCCGCACACGGAACCCGCGGCAATCCGACCATGGCCTTAAGTCGAGGAGCGTTCATCCCCGTCCCCGGGGTTACGGCATGGGGGGATTCCTTGTTCCCTTCGACTTGGGTCCGGTGACGGCGTTTCAGGGCGTGGAACTGGGCGGGATTTTTGTTGGAGCGTTTGTGTTCATCATCATCGTCCTGATTTTTCTCTTCGCCACGTTGAAAGTCGTCAAGGAGTACGAACGGATCGTCAACTTTCGACTCGGCAAAGCCCAGGCGGAGAAGGGGCCGGGAATCGTCGCCGTGATTCCGGGAATC
>VBMR01000146.1 GCA_005878325.1 Methanobacteriota archaeon
ACCGGAGCGGCGGAGGGCATCATGCGCGCGGGGATTGAGGGAGCCGGGGCGAAGAACAGCTTCGGCGTGAGCATCCTCCTGCCCTTTGAGAAGGGGCCCGCCAAGGTGATCCAGGACGATCCAAAGGTGATGAACTTCCGGTATTTCTTCACCCGCAAGGTTTTCTTCGTGATGGAGGCGGATGCCGTGGCGTTGTTCCCCGGGGGCTTCGGGACGCATGACGAGGGCTTTGAAGTGCTCACGCTGTTGCAAACGGGGAAGGCACCGCCCATGCCCGTCGTCCTCATGGAACTTCCGGGAGAGCGGTACTGGGAGACCTGGGACCGTTTCGTCCGGGAGCAGCTACTCGCCCGCGGGTTCATCTCACAGGACGATCTCAGCCTGTATCGGATCGTGCGCTCTCCCGATGAGGCGGCCGCCTGGATTGCGTCCTACTATTCGACCTATCATTCGATGCGCCAGGTCGGAAACCGGCTCGTGATCCGGTTGGAACGAGAACTCTCAGACGCTCAGGTTGCCCAACTCAACGAGAAGTTTCGGGACTTGATTGCGTCAGGCAAGATTTCGAAGATTTCCGCCTTGGGCGAGGAGAATGATGAGCCAGAGTTGCGGGTGAAACCCCGAATCGCCTTTGTCTCCCGCAAGGGGCGAGCGGCACGTTTACATCAGATGATCCTGGCAATCAACGAAATGGGCCGCATGGTCTAAGGTTGACCGCAAAGAGACAAGTGCAACGCTCTCGTTGGCCAGAGAACGTGACGTCCCCCGTGGTCGACCGTCGAACAGCATTGGTCACCGGCGCGAATCGAGGTCTCGGTCTCGAGACCGCCAAACAACTCCTCGCGAACGGATTCCGGGTCATCCTGACGAGCCGGACCGAGGCGGGTGGGATCGCCGCGGCCCGAGAATTGGATCCGGCCGGAAAGGACGTTCTCTACCATCAGCTTGACGTGACAGACCCGGGAAGCATTGCCGCTGTGGCGAAAGATCTCCCCGGACTTACTTCCCGTCTGGACGTCCTCGTCAACAATGCCGGGGTCGGCCACGAAGGGTCCGACTTCGAGTCCCTGAAGCACACGATTGAAGTGAATTACTTCGGCCCCCGCGATGTCACGGACGCACTCTTGCCGTTCCTGCATCCTGGAGGCCGTGTAGTCATGGTGTCCAGTGGGCTTGGGGAGCTGGCCTATCTCGGTCGCGCGCTCCGTCCGCGCTTCGACACTCCATCACTCAGCCGTTCCGCGCTCGACGCCCTCGTCTCCTCCTACCTCGCCGACGCCAAATCGGGCGACCGAAAGCGAGCTGGCTGGCCCTCCGCCTACTCCGTCTCGAAGGTGGCCCTGAACGCACTGACGCGGGTCCTGGCCCGCGACCTTGCGCCTCGCCACATCTCGGTCAACTCAGTCTGTCCGGGCTGGGTGCGCACCGACATGGGGGGCCGCAGCGCCACGCGAAGCATCCCCGTGGGCGCTCGATCGATCGTCCTAGGAGGGGAGCTTCCCGCTGACGCGACGGGAGGCTTCTACCGCGACGGAAAGCAGATTCCCTGGTAGCATCCGAGTCGAGGTGTGGTCCCGATTAGCGGCTCTCCTCGTACGCCCGCCGCAGCCAGGCCAGTACTTGGGAGTCCACTTGTTCCCGTGAGGTCACCCCGATCTGGACTTGCATCGTCTCCTGAATCTTTGAAGGTTGCAGTCGCCCGCGAGGCCTCAGTCCTTCGAGGCGAAGCCCGAGGTCGACCCGGTTCTTCGTCGTCGGCACGACGCGGGCAAAGGTACGGCGCGGGGAGACGAGGGAGACGTAGGTCTTGCGCGCCTGGATGGTGACGTCGCCAAGCTCCTCGACGGCCTCGACAATCGCATCGAAGATCGGTAGGAGCTGCGGTCGATCCGCATACTGCCCATCTATGAGTTCTTGGGCGGTCGCGGTGAAGAAGTCCGGATACCCAAATCTCTCCATCACAAGAAGGTCTCGGGCATAGCCCTTAACTCCCTGCTTCGCGAGCCACGCGCGGAGCGACGCCTCATCTACGAAACGTTCCTTCTTGATTCGCTTGCTCCACGCGGCCACGCCGGCCCCTGTCTGTTTCTCGAGGAGACGAGCGGACTGGGTCCTCATTGCCTTCCAATCGCGAATCTCGACGATCGCATCACCCACGCGGACGATTGGGAATCCGCCGAACGTCAAAAGGCTACTCTCCGCCCGGACGCTAAATGGGATTCGGGCCGAATTCTGACATAGACATATCGGGCCCCCGCCGATCGCCGAGTCCATGGAAGAGACGCCGACCACGCCCCGCAAGGCTCGATCCAGCGTCGTCGGTCACCTACCTCGACTACGGTCCGCAGGCGAACATCGCGGTGCCGATCCTCGCCTTCTTCCAGGCCTCTTCTCCGACGACTCCCGTCTCGGGCCAGAGGAACATCATCGACACGATCCCGGGTCAGCCCGGGTACAGCGACTTTTGGCGGGTCCACAAAGTCCTCGTGCCGAGCGGGTACGTCCCGAATACGATTCGGTCTCTCGCGGACGCCGTCGCCTCTGGGTACACAATCGAAGTCACGGACACGGTCGTGAATTGCCCCGTGGTGAACCCCGGCGCGACGATCCAGGGTTCCTCGGCGACCGTCACCCTGGGTTGGTATCGGGGCCGGGAAGTGTCGTACTTCGACCAAGGAGCCCGATCGCCGTCCCAAGGATTTGTGGTGGTCTCGGCTCCCATCTACGCCTTCTTCCATGGGGATGGCACCGCGGTCGCGGGTCAGCGGAACGTCATCGACGCGCTCCCCGGCGCCCCCGGGTACAGCGACCTTTGGAATGTGGTGAAGGTCGTGGTCGACACCGCGTACGTCGCGAACAGCTTGAAGGATGCCCGCTCCATCCTCGATGCCGCCGCAGGAGGGCAACTCACCCTGGAACCCACCATGATCTACGTGAATTGCCCCGTGGTGAGCTGACACACGACACGCTCTTTATCCGGCCTTCCCGTACCGCGCGTGGACGACCGTGAGCGCTGCGCTCCGTCAGCTTCTGTGGTTCCTGATCGCGGGCACCCGAGGCGGTCTGAACCGAGCACGGATCATCGAGATGCTCCACGCACGGCCGTGCAACGCGAATCAGCTCGCCGAGGCCTTGGACCTCGACTATCGGACGATTCGGCACCATCTGAACTTGCTCGAAAAGAACGGCCTCCTCACACGCCCCGCGGGAAGCGCGTATGCCGCCCCGTACTTCCTCTCTGCCTACCTCGAAGGGAATTACGCCATCTTCGAAGAGATCCGCCACCGAATGCCGAGGCCGGGGGGAGAAGCCGAATGACCGCCCGGGATACATCCATGGGCTCCGTTGCGATACTGGGAAACGGTGCACTATGAGCGAGATGATGACGGCGAGCATCCTGGTCGGCTCGCTCAACGCGGTCCTCGCCACGGTCCTCCTCGTGGTGTACAGCGGCGTGTACGGCCGCACGAAGGCGCCCTTCACTCTGGCGCTGCTCCTCTTCGCCGCTGCGTTCCTCGCCCAGAACGTCCTCATCGTCTATTCGTTCGTCACCATGATGTCGATCGTCCCGGGTGCCCTTGACCCATACCTACTCGGAATCGGCATCTTCGAGGCGCTCGGCCTCGGAGCGATGCTCTGGAGCGCCTTCCGATAGCCTCGCGGTCGCCTCCTCTGAGCCGGCAACACCCTGCCTCGCCTTCGTGGGCCGCGGACCCCGACGATTCCTAGGAACCTCGAAATGGTTAAGCGAGCCGCGAGCCTCCCCGAACCCGTGCGACTCGACGATCGTCAAATGGCGGGCCTGTGCCTCTTCGCGGGCGCCGTCCAGTTCTCAATCGGCATGATCATCGCCGAGGCCGTCGATCCGCGCTACAGCGTATCGGAGAACTACATCAGCGACCTGGGGGTCCGGGCCGGCGCGTTCGTGTTCAACTCGTCAATCATCGTCCTTGGGCTCGCGATCCTTGCCACGTCTTGGTTTGCCTTCCGCGCCTTCAAGGATCGAATCCTCACGAGCGTCTTCCTCCTCGCGGGCATCGGCGCCGTCGGTGTCGGCGTCTTCAATGAGGCGTTCCCCCTCCTTCACACCCTCTTCTCGTTCATCGCCTTCTTCTTTGCGGCCCTTTCCGCCATCGCGGCATTCCGAATCCTGCGCGCTCCCTTTTCTTACCTGTCGGTCCTGATTGGCGTGGGTTCCCTCGCCGCCCTTGGCCTCTTCGGTTCCAAGAGCAACCTTGGACTGGGAGTTGGAGGGATGGAACGGATGATCGTTTATCCGGTCCTCACGTGGGCCATTGGCTCCGGTGGGTACCTGCTCGGGACAGCACACGAGAAGCCGACCAGCGCGGGCGACACGGTGCCATAACCGGTCCTCCGACCGCATTCCCAGTTTCTCGCCCGCAGGGCTTAGTGGAGGTCTGGGGCGTCCGAGAAACTCTCGTGTTCCCGCAGCTCGCGGCGCTTCCATCCCTCGAGCTGCCCCATGAAGTAGGGCAGGAGCCGCATCGACACGTACGAGTTCATGAGCGGAATCCCGAGCTGCTCGGAGAAAACGAGCAAGTTGACGGCGTCGTTGTAGCGTAACCGCATCTTCATGTTCTCCGTGTAGAAATCGAAGAAGAAGAGGCCCCACAAGACCTCCTTCAGGACCTGAATTGCACGCCGGGTGCGGCTCATGGAATCCTCAGACGACGCAACAAGGGCGAGTGCCGGTAAACCTTTTCCTTCGGGACCCGAGGGCTTTTCCCTTTCGGGGGCATCCCCGCGCCCGTGGCGGAGCTCGACCCGGTCCAAACCATTGCCGTGTTCGCAATCGCGGCATTTTTCATCATCTGGTACTACGGGGCTTTCGTCTACTCCCGACGACTTGCGGCGAGGGTCGCGCGAGAGCTGAAGGATGCGGTCCTTGCCCTAGGCGGGACTTCCCAAATCCGGTGGTTCGGGACCGGCGCCTTCCGGATGACGACGGAGGGCGCGACCGCACCATTCCGAGAGTTCTCGGTGACCGTCACCTTGCGACCGCGGGAGATGCCAATCAACTGGGCAATCGGAAAAGCCCAGCGGCGGCAGGACGCGGCGCTCGTGGAGGCCTCCCTTCAGAAGGAACCGAAGGTCGCGTTCGAACTCGTCGATCCAACGACGCGAATCGGCCAGCGGCGAAAGCGGGCACAGTCCGTGTGGTCCCCTGTCACGATCGGGGCCCGAAACTGGTTACTTGCGGCGGACGATGAGGATCGTGTCCGGCGGCTTCTGGAATCCCTGGGACCCGAGGCCCTCCTCACGATCATGGCCCTTCACGTGAGCGCGGGGAGTACACCGGGCGTTGCGGCGTCCATATCCGTCAAACCGACCGACGCGGCGCAGGGCCTCACGACAATCCGGACGCTCGCGAATCGTTTGGTCGGCTAATGGCAGCGCGCCCGCTCGAGCGACGGCAGGAGTCCCTCGAGGGTTTCCGTCGGTCCCTTGTGCATAAACCGGAGGTCCACGAGCCGCTGGGTCTCCTCGCATCGGTAGGCGACATGAAGGACCACGTAGTGCTTCGTCCCGAACAACCCGAGGTTCGCGCCCCCGATCTCGTAGGCGGCCTCGTGGGTCCCGACCCGACACCGGCCCGGCCGGGGATCGACGAGCTTCGGGGGAGCAATCGACCCCCGTGTTGTTCTCACAGTCAGCTCGATCGCGCGCTTCGCCTTCGCATCTACCAGCATCGCCGAAGCCTGACCGGCCTGAGCCCACCGGACTCCTTCAAAGAACACGGTATAGTCGATGTCCATCGGCGTCCGACCGAGGCGCAAGTCCCAGTTCGAGGGCAGCGGGAGGACGAGGAAGTTCGAAGGACCCAGGACGAAGTGCGTGGCCGCGACGACGTGGTCGCGCGTCTCGGGTTTCATGCCGCGCCCGCCAGTTCGGTGGCGAACGGCGGCGTGTAGGACATCATGTCCTCTGAGACCCGGCGAATCATATCGACACCGCCAACCTCGGACGGATAAAGCGGGATGTAGGACCGGACTAGAGGTCCGAGGTCGCGGTAGAGGAGTTTCATGTAACCCATCTGCTCCTTGTACTTGTTCCCCAGGTATTCTCCCGCGCCTTCCTGGAGGGCAATCTCGGGTCGGAGGACCTCGTTCACGATGACCCCGCCGATCGGGATCGTGAACTTCTGGACCATCCCGATGAAGCGCCGCACGACGGCGATCGGCAGGGCAAGAGGCAGGGTCACGAAGAAGAAAGCGGTTCGCTCGGGGTCCACGAGGACGCCCTTTGCCTTCTCGAAGCGCTCGTTCATGGAAATCAGATCTGCCATAAGCGGATCCTTCCTCACCTCATCCATGACTTTCTCCTTACGGAAGGAAAGCTGGACGCGCATGCTGAGGGCCTCCTTGCGCGAATCGATCATGCGAGTGAGCCAAAGCCCGTAGATCTTGCTCAGGCCGATCAAGCGGACCGCGTTCGCGACGGCCGCTGTGTCGAAGATCACGCGGTCGTACGCTTCCCCTTCCTTCAGGATGTAATCGACCATTCGATCGAACATCGCGCTCTCTTCGAACGCCGGATTCGTTGTTGCGATCTCGATGAACGGTTTCGCGTCCAGGGGGATGTCGGCCCACTTCAGAAACTCCTTCACGCGTCCGCGGATCGAGTCGCGGTAGCGCTCCACGACCTCCGTTGTCTCGACCTCGACCGCGTGGACGCCCTTCGCCCCCTTCACCTCGACGACCTTCCCGCCTGAGAGGTCTTGGCCAAACAAGCTGGAAAGGGAGTGGACGGGGTTCAGCGAGGCCAGAAGGACGCGTTCCCCGTTAGACGCGTAATAATGAGCGAGCCCCGCAGCGGCGACCGTCTTGCCGACGCCGCCTTTGCCGCCGGTGAAGATATACCGCATCTTCGGCCGCTGGGCCAAGAGTTCGAGCATCGTCGTCATCGGCTTCCCTCACAGCGCGGGACCGAAGAGGAGGTCCTGGGAAACCTTCTCAATCATGTCCAGGCCTCGCGGCTCGCGTGGATACATTGGGAGCATCGCGACGACCTTACCCGCGAACTTCGATCGGATCTCGTCGAGGTATCTCTGTTGCATCCGGGCGCGATTCCGTAGAAACTCGACCGCCTCTCCGCCCTTCGCGTCCGCGAGCTCTTTCGGGTACACTTGGTTCACGATGAGACCGGCCATCTGGAGACCAAGGGAATCGAACATCTCGAGCGCCCTCTCGGTGTCGAGGATCGCCATCCGCTCGGGGATCAGGACCATGAAGAACGAGGTGCGGCGCTGATCGACCATGAGGTCCGTGAAACGTGTAATCTTGGTCTGGATCTCCTGGAGTTCTCGCAGCACCTCGTCCTCGGACACCTTAGCCCCTTTCAGCGTCGCCGCGACCGCTTCGTATTCCTGGGCTTTTTCCCTCGCCTCCGTGATTTTTCCGACCCACTTGCTCAGGATCTCCGCCATCGCGATCATCCGGACCCCGTGGCCGAAGGGCGGCATGTCGAACACGTAGAGGTCGTGGCCGCTCGTGGCGACCAGATCCGCCATCGCATCGTAGGTGGCGGACTCGTACATGGCCGGCTCCGCCGAGGTCGAGTCGATGTACTCCTCGATTTCCGGAGGGAGGTCCGTGAGGCCGTACATCGTTCGGATCTTTTGTTTCACTTCTTCCTGGTAATCTGCAACACGGCGGTCCGCGTCAATCTCGACCACGTCGAGCTGCGGGATAACCGAAATCAGTCCCTTCCCGAAGATGTCCCGGTCGAAGATATCGCTCAGGCTCGCCTGCGGGTCCGTCGAAAAGCAGAGCACCTTCCGTTTCCGCTTCGAGGCCATGTAGTGGCTCAGGCCCGCGGAGCACGTCGTCTTCCCCAGGCCGCCCTTCCCGGCGAAGATCACGATCCCCGCGTCGCCCTTCTTCTCGAAGTACGAGGAAAGGCCCATGGACGACCCTCAAAAGACCTGGTCCGTGAAGTCCCGTTCCCGGAACACCCGCTGCTTCCAGCTCTTGATGTTCGGGACCGCGTACGGAAGGATCTTCAGGGAGTAATAGGGCGGGATGACGGGCACGCCAAGCATGTCGCCGAGCGTGATGAACATGAACAAATGCTCGAGGTACATGCGGGTGCGGAGGGCGGCCGTCACGTGGCCGTGGGCGGCCATCCCGTACAACACGCCTTTCGCGGCCTGCGAGACCTTCTGGCGTTTGCGTCCCTTCGGTTCCGCCGGCTGGTTCGGGTCCCCCATTGCGAGTGTCCCCTGCTACTACATTCATTGCGCGGGGGTTGAAGACCTTTGGGAATCAGTGTGACTTGTTCTCAAGTTCGCCCCCATCGGCCGCCGCGGGCGCGGGGACGCGACCCTCCGCCTTGCTTCGGCCGTAGGTTCGGAAGAGGCGGATCGCCATCGACAGGCCGACCAGGAAGAGGGCCACGCCGACTCCAACGAAGACGGCATCGATCGCCAGCGCAGCCAGCGTGACGCCGCTCACGGGGGGACGGGTCTGCTGTGCGAGGGCTGCGGCGTTGTTGTAGACCACGTACTGAATCGCCGCGTTCACAAAGGTCCATGTCTCCCAAATCAGGGCGGCCAGTGTCGTGACGACCATGAACACGCCTGGAATCACGTAGTTCCGCGTCGGGGATCGAGTCTTCGCCAGATAGATCGCGATGAGCATAATCGCAAGGCCCGCAAGGAGCTGGTTCGCGCCGCCGAAGTATAGCCAGAGCGCCCACCAGCTACCCGAGATGGCGAACACCCAGGAGACGCCGAGGCCGAAAAAGGTCGCGACGTGTTTGTTCCCAAGGATATGGAAACGTCCCTCGCCCCACGTCTCGCCGGCGACGAGCCGGAAGAACCTAGTAACAAGGGCCTGAACCGTGAGTGCGTAGATAATCAGGACCAGTCCGAAGAACGTCGCGAGCACCGCATTAGCGGACTTCCCTCCCACTAGCGGGGAGACCAAGGCTTGTGCGCCGCCCACCCAGGCGGTGACGCTGGCGCCTGTGGGGCTGAGACCCGCGACGACTGACACGAACAGGATGGGCCAAATGGGGCCAATCGTGTTGTTCCAGACGCCGACGAAGGCCGGTTCGGCGACCGGGACGCCTGTGAAGGGCGACAGAAGGGCGCCCAAAAGCAGGAGCATAATCGCTGTGTATGCGGGGTAAAACGCCAGGTAGTTCGTGGGCTGAATGAATGTCGGCACCGGCAGGATCGCCGCCACGTACAAGATTACAGCACAGATCGCCGCCCAGTAGACCGTGTTCCAAGCCGCACCCCAGGGCATCGTTACCGGAATCAGCATCCCGAGGTAGATGCTCACAATCACGAGCCCGATGCCAATTACAGTTACGGCCATGACGTTCATTTTGAGCTTGTATAGTAATTGGCCGCACAGCAACCCAGAGAGCAGAACGCCGATTGTGGGAACGAACGTTGTGCCGCCAAATGCGTTCCAGAACTGGGCAATCAAGGCGATGAAGGTCGCAGAGATGATGATGAGATAAAACAGAACGAACGCGAGAAGATTGTTACGTCCCTTCGCGCCGGTGAACTCATAGGTGATCGGACCGAAAGATCGTCCCTCCTTGCGGACCGATAGCATCATCGAGCCGTAGTCCTGCAGCCATCCGATGAAGAAGTTGCCCCCGATGATCCATAGGAGGGCAGGAATCCAGCCGTACGCGATCCCGATGAACGGACCCAGGATCGGCCCGAGGGCCGCGACGCTCTTGAATTGATACCCCCAGAGGACGTACCGGCTAACCGGGAAGTATTCCACTCCGTCCATGTACATGTGCGCGGGCGTCGCCTTCTTCGCATCGGAGCGCCAGACGTTGCGATCGACCCACTTGCCGTAGCCCCAGTAAGCGACCGCATACAGAGCAATCGTCGCGACGACCCACAGAAACGGCGTTTCGAGTAAGCCCGCCATTGGAACGTTTCCCCCACGACCCCGCTCCCACGCGTGGTCGTCCGTATGAGAATCGGCCTCTAGCCTCTTAAAGGGCTTGCACGCGGCATTCGGCAAATGTCGAAAGTCGTGTGCGCGAAGCACTTACGGGGATTCGCCCATCTCCCAGGGGCATGGCGGCAAGACCTCCCCGGATCCAGCTGGTCGGCCTCCTGCCGGCCATCCTGAAGCCGTGCGGGCCCTCCTGCGCGCAGCCTTTCATGAAC
>VBMR01000147.1 GCA_005878325.1 Methanobacteriota archaeon
CGAGGGCACGAATCCAAGGCTTTAAGGCGCCACCTCCGATGCCACGCAGGATGAGCACGGAAGGGGCCGCCGTGTCTCTGGGCGCGGCCGCAGTAAGCGCGATCTTCACCGGGCGCATTCTATCGCGCTGGCTGTACCGACGGAAGCCCTACCAGCTCGCTTGGTCCGTCGGCCTCGGTCTCTACGCGGTCGCGGCGGCCATGCAGTTCCTCGCGGAAGCCTACAGCTGGACCGTGCTGACGTACAAGGCGTATTACCTCGTCGCGGCGGTCCTCGTCGCGGTCCTTGGGATCGGCTCGGCCCTCCTCCTGAACCGTCGCGTTGGATTCGCCTTCGCCCTCTACACGGCCGTGGTCTTCGCGGGCTTCGCGATCGCCGTCGCCGGGACGACGGTCAACGAAGCCGCCCTCGCCTCCGCGATTCCCGTGGCGGGCAACGCCCTTCCGGACAGCGTGCGGATCTTCTCGCCGATGTTCACGATCCCGGGCAGCGTCGCCTTGATCGGCATCGCCGTGTACTCGTACTGGCGGACCCGGCTCCCATTCAATCTGTGGATTGGGGTCGGCGGCCTGATCGTCGCCGCGGGAGCGTCCCTCACCCGCCTGAACGTCTCGCCGTGGGCCTTGTACCTGGGAGAGTTCCTCGGGATCGCGGTCATGTTCTGGGGATTCCTCGCGAGCCAGGAACTCACGAGGACGAAGGCAGCGGCGGCCGCGCAGGTTCCCACCTGAGCCGAGAACGTTGAAATAGCGGCCGGAATGTCGCAGGCCCGTGAAGACGGGCGAGTTCCACGATCCGAACCGCAAGGTCGCGGGCCGCACGATCTGGCACTTCGACGCGGTCGAGTCGACGAACGAGACCGCGAAGGAGTTGCTCGAGGAAGACCTCGAGGAAGGCCTCGTGATCTGGGCGGACCGACAATCCGCCGGCCGCGGCCGCCAGGGCCGCGCATGGGCCTCGCCCCCCGGGGGATTGTACGTCTCCACGATCTTCCGGCCGAAGGAGGCCCAGGCGTGGGTCCTCGGGCTCCTGATGGGCATGCCGGTCGTCAAAGCGTTGCGCCACTTCGGTGTCTTCGCGGGCTTGAAGTATCCGAATGACGCGGTCTACCAGGACCGCAAGATCGCGGGGATCCTCTCCGAGGGTGTCTACCGGCGGGACCGGTACCACGTGATCGTCGGGATTGGCGTGAACACGAACGTCGGACTCGACCAACTCCCTCCCGACCTCCAGGCGAGGGCCACGACCCTGAAGAAAGAGGTGAATCTGTTCGTGGCGAATGACGAGTTCCTCGACTACCTGCTAAACCAGATGGACGAGCTATATTCCCGCTACAACCACACGCGGGTCGAGTTCCTCCTGAAAGATTACCGCGGGCAGTGCACCACGATCGGGAAGCGCGTGGCCGCGACGACGCCCAAGGGGACCGTGACCGGCAAGGCGTACGACATCGCCCCGAACGGCGCGCTCGTCATCATCGACGACCGGAACGCGAAGCACGAGTTCGTCGATGGCGAACTCAAGATCCTACCCTGAACCGCTCTTGAGGAGACCGCGAAGGATTAATGCCGCGTGCGCATGTTCCTCGCGGCCATGGTGGGCGACGAGCGCGTCGAGGACCTGCGGCGTCGGAAGGCCACGGCCCGGCTCGGCGGCGGCAAGGACCGGGTCGACGCCCAGCGCGCGAAAGGGAAGCAGACCGCCGCGGAGCGAATCGAGTCCCTCGTCGACCCCGGCTCCTTCGTCGAGCTGGATCCGTTCGTCGAGCATCGGACCACGGACTTCGGAATGGACAAGAAGCGGATCCCGGGTGACGGGGTCGTGACGGGCCACGGGACAATCGACGGCCGACCCGTATTCGTGTTCTCCCAGGACTTCACGATCTTCGGCGGAAGCCTGGGGGAGATGCACGCGAACAAGATCGTGAAGATCCTGGACCTGGCGATGAAGGTCGGGGCGCCGGTCATCGGCCTCATCGACAGTGGCGGAGCGCGGATCCAAGAGGGCGTGATCAGCCTCGGCGGCTACGCGGAGGTCTTCTTCCGCAACGTCCTCGCCTCCGGGGTGGTCCCGCAGATCAGCGCGGTCCTCGGGCCGTCCGCCGGCGGCGCGGTGTACAGCCCCGCGATGACCGACTTCATCGTTATGGCGAAGGGTACCTCGAACATGTTCATCACAGGGCCCGAGGTGATCAAGGCGGTGACCGGGGAATCGGTCACCTTCGAGGCCCTCGGTGGCGCGCAGACGCATGCCGCGAAGAGCGGGGTCGCCCACTTCGCCGCGGAGGACGAGAAGGACGCGCTGCGGATCGTGCGCCGGCTCCTCGGCTACCTTCCGTCGAACAACACGGAGGCGCCGCCGCGCATCACCTCTGAGGATGACCCGGATCGGATGGACGTGGACCTCGCTGGAGTCGTGCCGCGGGAGTCGAAGAAGCCGTACGACATACGGGACGTCATCACGCGGGTCGTCGACCGCGGTTCCTGGTTCGAGGTTCAGGAGTCGTGGGCCGCGAACATCGTCGTGGGATTTGCCCGGCTCGACGGATATGCGGTCGGCGTCGTGGGGAACCAGCCGAAGATCCTCGCAGGCACCCTCGACATCAACTCGTCGATCAAGGCCGCTCGGTTCGTGCGGACCTGCGACTGTTTCAACGTCCCCCTCTTGACCTTCGTCGACGTGCCCGGATTCCTCCCGGGGACCGCTCAGGAATATGGAGGGATCATCCGGAACGGCGCGAAGCTCTTGTTCGCGTTCAGTGAGGCGACGGTCCCAAAGGTCACCGTGATTACCCGCAAGGCGTATGGAGGGGCCTACGACGTGATGTGTTCTAAGCACATCCGGGGCGATTTCAACTTCGCCTGGCCTACGGCGGAGATCGCGGTCATGGGTCCGGAGGGCGCGGTCCCGATTATCTTCAAGAAGGAGATCGAGGAAGCGAAGGATCCCGAGAAACGGGAGCAGGAGCTCGTGGCGGAATACCGGGAGCGGTTCGCGAATCCTTACATCGCTGCGCGGATGGGCTACCTCGACGATGTGATCGAGCCGCCGGAGACACGGCCCCGGGTGATCAAGGCCTTCGCCGTCCTGCGAACGAAAAAGGAGACGCGTCCGTCGAAGAAACACGGGAATATCCCCCTCTGACGGCGCGGGGTCTCCGGTTTCGAACGCGGGCGGGAGCGCGTGGTCACCGGGTGCCGGGTCGCCGCTTTTGTGCGTCCTGTTCTTTCGGGGGTTGCAAGAGATGGTGCAGCCGGTCTCTCTTCGTGCTGAGGTAGCGCGCACTGGTCGCGGTCGCGGGCACCTCGAGGGGGATGCGGCTCGTGACCTTCACGCCGTACGACTCGAGGGCCTCGATCTTCGCCGGGTTGTTCGTCATCAGCCGGATGGACTCCACGCCGAGGACGCGGAGGACGCAGGCCGCGCACTTGTACGACCGCATGTCCGCGGGAAATCCGAGGACGCGGTTCGCATCCACCGTATCGAGCCCATGGTCCTGGAGGTGGTACGCCGCGACCTTGTTCGCGATGCCGATGCCGCGACCTTCTTGAGCCAGGTAGAGGAGAGCGCCTTGCGGCGCTCTGCCGATTTTCTTCAGGGCCGCGTCGAGCTGGGCCCCGCAGTCGCACCGCTCGGAGCCGAAGACATCCCCCGTGACGCACTCCGAGTGGAGTCGCACCAGGACGTTCTCCCGTCGTGCGATCGTCCCCTTCACGAGGGCGACGTGATCTTCGCCGGTCGCGGGGCACTGGAACGCATGGATTCGGAAAGACCCATAGCGGGTCGGGAGGCGGGCCGGGACACTGAGGAGGATGTTGTCACACAGCTCGGCCGCCTTCGAGGGCATCGCGGCGCTTCGCAAGGAAAGGCGCTATATAAGTGTGCAGGCCCGAGCCATCGATTGGGACTCATTCTCGCAGATACGCCGCGACGATCGCAGGGGCGGCGCCGATCGCCGTCGCGGTCTCCAAGACGATGCCTCGACCCGTGAGGTCGAAGTGGTATCGACCGATGGCCAAGACCTCGCGGTCCTCGATGCCGTGCGGCCCGAGGCCGAATACGAGGAGGAGGGAGGTGCCGCGGCGAAGCAGTTCCGCGAGGGCGCGGGCGTCCGTTGCCTGCTTCGGATCCGGATGATCGGTCGTGATGACGACCTCTCCGAGCTGCGGCGGGAACCCGCGCTTCGGCAAGTCGAACGTCAGGAATCGTCCTGATTCGGCGAGCTCCCGCAGGTATCGTCCTTCCTCGCCGATGCTCGTGGTCCCCGAGACCCAGGCCGCGATTTCTCGGGGTGTCCGAAGGTTACGGTCGTAGGGGAATCCGAAGGTTGCGAGGTTCGCGTCGAAGGCGAGGGCGATTGGGGCGGATCGGGCGAGCGCACGCCGGTGTGCCTCGGCGAACTTGACCGGGTCGTAGGAATTGTAGAGGCCAAGCGTCATGCGGCCGCGCGCCACGGCGGGTCATATGCCGCTGGGTATTTCTTTTGCGAGCCTGGAGTACCAGCCACTCAGGGGCGGGCACGAAACAATCGTGTTCGCCAGGCATCGTCGCAGGAAGGACAAGCCACGATCGATTCTCTCTGGGACAGAGCCGCTTTGCGCCGGAGAAAATCGAGTTTGGCCTATCGTAGAAGCGATTTCCGTCCGTCATGAAACCTCAGCGAGAAAAGTTCGTGACGGAATTGGCGACGGCACTCGTGACAGTCCCTCGAGCGGCCATCGTACGGTGGCGGGCCGCGATGGGCCTCATGGGCTTGGGCCTCGGGACGTCCGGGGTGGGCCTCACCTGGGACTTCTATGTCCACGAGATCGTCCGGGACGTCGGGGAGGTCGAATCGATTTTCGCGACGCCTCATTTGGTGATCTTCGCGGGAATCGGCATCACGGCCCTGGGCTTCCTTCTGTCCCTCGTCGGGGTCCGGTTCCTCGGGGGCCGCCCCATCAGCCCCGCGTAGGGGATGCGGAACCGGAGCTCGGCCGAACGCCCCGGGGAACGCTCTTCGCCGAAGAGAACCGATGTCGGCTTGTGCCCTGGGGCGTATCCCCCTCCCATGGACGCGAACATTCACGAAGGCGAAGG
Source organism: Methanobacteriota archaeon (assembly GCA_005878325.1). GTDB lineage: Archaea > Thermoplasmatota > Thermoplasmata > RBG-16-68-12 > RBG-16-68-12 > RBG-16-68-12. Next base: position 5,080 of record VBMR01000147.1, read on the forward strand.
ACTCACGCCGCACGCGGCGGTCGCGGAGATTCGCCGGATCGAAGGGCTCCACGGGGCCCTTGCTCGTCGTGCGACCGGGCTCACCTGGATGATCTGGGGCATCGTGGCGCCGGCGATCTTCGTCAGCTATGCGCTGCTTGGCCTCCTGGTCGGTTTCCCCAGCGACGGGGATGGGTTCCATGCCCTCCGGGTCTTGTTCCCCGTCCTCTGGGCGCCCTGGGCGGCCATCGGGCTCGCTGCGACGGCCACCCTGTGGCGCTCCGTGGGCCTTGTGATCCCGAGGCGTTCCGCCCAGGGATGGGAAGGCGTTCTCACGGGCATCATCATCGTGGGAATCATCTTCGCGGGATTCGCCGCGATCGGCATCGCCAGAGTCCCCGTGGCGGAGTTCGCCTGGGTGCTCACGGCGCAAGGCATCGGCGTCGTCACCGTGGGCCTCCTGGGTTTGAACTGTAACGATGCCACGGAGCGGCGGCTCTGGATCCTCGGAGGCATCCTTTTGGCGGCCGTCGCCCTGGCGGGTAGCCTCCTGTTCGGGAGTGATATCCTCGTTGCCCGCCAATGGTTCACGCTGATCTCCCCGCTGACGAGCGGGATCGTCCTGTTTGGCGGCGGATTGTATCTGAGCTCGAGAGCCTAGGTTCGGCGGTCGCGTGGCGCTGCCTTCCCTGGACCCCGTGATTCACCAGGCCACGCGCCTGCGAATCATGGCGCTCCTGTTCCGAAACCGCGTCGCGCCCTTCACCTGGGCCCGGGACACCCTCGGCCTCACGGACGGCAACCTTGACACTCATTCGAAACGTCTGGAGGAAGCGGGATACATTCGTCGGGGACGGGTCCTTACGACAGGGGGCTTCCAGGTCCGCCTTCGAATGACACCCGAAGGAGATGCTGCGTTCCGCGCCTATCTCCAGGGCCTGAAGGCCTACCTCATGCCCGAGGGGACCGGAGATCCCGACGGCCCGGGCTCAGGACCGAGTAATCGGTGACCTCGTTCGCGCTCCCGCCACGCAGATTCATACGCCCTGGCCGATTGCCAGCGAAGAATGCAGATGTTCTACTACACGCTGGACGGAGGTCGCCTCGCGGGTCTCCCTGGGCCGGCGTTCATGGAGTGGGACATCCCCCGACTTCGACAGATGGGCTTCTCCGTTGTCGTCAGCCTCGAATGCGACCGGCTCAACACGTTCGAGATCGAAGAAGCGGGGTTCGAGCACAAGAAGATCTGCGTGGAGGACTTCATGCCGCCAACGATCGCCCAGATCGAGGAGTTCGTGTCCTTCGTCGAGACGAAACTTTCGGAAGGCAAGAAGGTCCTCGTCCACTGCTTTGCGGGTCGGGGCCGGACGGGCACGATGCTCGCGGCGTTCCTGATCCACCGCGGGATGTCTTCAGAGGCCGCGATCCGGGAGATCCGAGAACGGGCGGACCGCGCGTATGGCACGATTCGCGGGGTGATTGAGCCGCAGCAAGAGGAGATCCTGCAACACTACGAAAACCGAGTGCGCGGCGGGTGAGTCCTTCGATTACTTCAATTCGCGGAGTTCCTCGCCCGCCCAGGTGAACCGTTTCTGTTTCCGCTTCTTATGGATCCCCTTCTGCAATACGTACCCGATCAGGAGAGGCAATCCGATCGTCGCATCCACCAGACTCTGCGCCATCTTCGCGTCCCGGTGGAACTTGCCCCAGGACTGGCTTTCTTCGAACGTACATCCGCTCAGCCCGCCCCATTGCGGCACATCGACCGTGATCTGCGCCGCGTACATGTGCGGATTCTCCGGATACCCCATGACCTCCTGAATCACCTCGACCTGCGAGATGTAGTTCTTCGGCGTCCCTCCGCCGACGTAAAACACCCCGGTCCGCGGGGATTTCAGCTTGACCTGCGCGATCTCGTAGTTGTCCTTGATCGAGTCGATCGCGATCGGGGTCTTCTTCGCCTTGAGCCGGTCGTGATGGTGCTTCGCGAGCGCGATGCCAACCGAGGA
>VBMR01000148.1 GCA_005878325.1 Methanobacteriota archaeon
GGTGCCTTGGCCCGCAGTGATCTCCAGGACCGCGAGGACGTCCGGCGCGTTCGCGCGCTCGAGAGACCAGTCGAGGCTCGCGGCAATCGTCTTCAAGGCACGGGCCTCGCCCTTCCCCATGTGGGCCCCCGGGTGGAAGATCACGTCCCGGATTCCGAGGACCTGGGCCCGTTCGAGCTCTTCGATGAACGCCTCGCGACTGTACCGTAGGCCGTTCTTTTTGGGCGACGCGAGATTGATCAGGTAGTTCGCATGGATCACGGCGCCCGCGAGGCCTTTCTTGGCCATCGCCCCTTGGAACGCCTCCGCTTCCTCCGGAGGGATCGGCTTCGTCTTCCGGAGCATGCGCGGGCTCCGCGAGAAGATTTGGATCGTCTCGCATCCGACCGCACGCCCGCGCGACGGAGCGAGGGCGATGCTCTCCGCGATCGAGATGTGGGCCCCGAGATACACCGCGTCCCCGGCCTGGGGAATCCACCGTCGGCGGATGAGGTTTGCCGGGCCGCACCCGCCGCGTTATCGGAGCGTGTACGGGGCCGCCGTCCGCCGCGCCTTGACGATCAGGTACGACAGCGTGAGGTGCGTCTCCCCGCGGGAGAAGGAGTCCGACAGCTCTTGCCATCGGCCGTCCTCGACCCACCGCTGCACGGTTCGATCCCGCAGGAAGAGTTCGACCTCCCGCAGCTGCTCGAACCGCGCGACCGTCGTGTCCACGCCCATGAAGTCGATGGAGAAGCGATTCTCCTCCAGGAGCCCGCGCATCGTGTCTTCGTAGAAGGCCCATCGAGAGCCGCGGCGCGTCTCCTTCCAATGGTCCCCGTGGTGGGCCGCGAAGATGAACTTCCCTCCTGGACGGAGGGCGCGAGACGCGTGGAAGACGATCTCCTGCGACATGCAGAGGTTGCTGATCACCGCGTCGATGGGTCCCGGGACGAACTCATGGTAGGGCGTCTTCTCGACGTCGCCCACGACGAACTCGGCGTCCCGCACATCTCGGACGCCCGCGTAGGCCCGGGCTTGCATGAGCTTCACCCGGTCCAAGTCCACGCCGGTCACCTTCGCCCCGACACTCGCCGCGAGGAACGCGAGGCGACCTTCTCCGGTCCCCACGTCGAGGACCCGCATCCCGCGGAAGTCCTCATGCCGGAACTGGTCCACGAGCATCGGCCGGAGGGCGTCCGACTCCCTCGCCGCCTCCCGCCACGGAAGGGTGCGGCTCACGCGCACGACGTCCGGCACCCGGATCCTCTCGTCCCCATCGGGCGCACGAAATAAGAGGCCACCGGTGGATTCCGTCGGAAGGCCACACGCTTATAGTCCGCCGCTCAATGGGGAGCGGGAACCGCGATGGACGTGACGGACCACGCCCTCTACATCGGCGGGAAATGGGCCCCCTCCGGCTCGGGGAAGCGGGTCGACGTCGTGGATCCCGCGACGAACCGCCCGATCGCCCGCGTCGCGTCCGGGACGAAGGAGGATGTGGCGGCCGCGGTCGAGGCGGCGCGGACCGCGTTCGAATCCCCGGAGTGGCGGGACCTGGACCCGAGCAAGCGCGGCCGGCTCCTTTGGCTCCTGGGCCAACAAGTGCGAGATCATTTCGACGAGTTAGCCCGGCTCGAGTCGCTGAACGTCGGCAAGCCGATTCGCGAGGCGAAGGGCGACATCGGGTACGTTTACAAGTTGTTCGAATATTATGCAGGTTTGGCCGATAAAATTCAGGGAGAAACCATTCCCGTTCCGGGGGCCCGCTTCGACTACACGCTCCGACCGCCGTTGGGCGTGACGGCCCACATCGCCCCCTGGAACTATCCGCTGTTGCTCGCCTGTCGCGGGATCGCGCCGGCCCTCGCCGCCGGGAACACGGTCGTCCTGAAACCCGCGACCCTCACGCCCCTCACGGCCCTGAAGCTCGGCGAGCTCGCGGGCGCCGCGGGATTCCCTCCCGGTGTCCTGAATGTCATCACGGGCCCCGGCCGGGAGGTCGGCGATGCCCTCGCCCACCATCCGGACACCGACTCCGTGACCTTCACCGGCTCGACGGAGACCGGCAAGCAGCTCCTGAGGATCGTGGCGGACCGCGTCGTGCCGACGACGCTCGAGCTCGGTGGAAAGAATCCGCAGATCGTCCTGCCCGATGCGAAATTGGATCGGGCGGTGCGTGGCGCGCTGTGGGGCGCATTCCAGAATGCGGGGCAGATGTGCTGGGCCGGGTCGAAGTTGCTCGTCCATCAGGACATCGCGACCGCGTTCCTCGCGAAGCTGAAAGATCAGACGGAGAAGTTGCGGATCGGCCCCGGCGTGCGCGAAGAGGTCCAGATGGGCCCGCTCGTGTCCCGGGAACACGCCGCAAACGTCGCGAAGGCGATCGAGCAAAGCGCTTCCCATGGGGCCAAGATCCTCGCGGGAGGCCGCAAGCCGGATTCCCCGCCGTACGGCCTCTCGGCGGGCCTCTGGACCCAAGACGTCGGAAAGGCGCACGCGATCGCTGCGCGGCTCGAGGCGGGCATGGTGTCGATCAACGAGTATCCTGTCACATTCCCCCAGACGCCCTTCCTGGGCTGGAAGCAGTCCGGGCTCGGCCTCGAGCAGGGGATCGACGCGGTCCTGTTCTACACGCACGTGAAGAACGTCCTCGTGAATCTCGAGTGAGACGATGATTTACGTGGCGCCCACTGCGGTGCTCGCGGGCGACGTGGCCATCGAGGACGGCGCGAGCGTGTGGCACGGAGCCGTCCTGCGGGGGGACCTCGATTCGATCGTCGTCGGCCGCGACTCGAACGTCCAGGACAACGCCGTCGTCCATGTGGACCGTGGATTGCCCGCGAGGATCGGGAAGCGGGTGACGGTGGGACACGCGGCGGTCGTCCATGGCTGCACGGTCGAGGACGAGTGCCTGATCGGCATGAACGCGACGATCAACAGCGGGGCGGTGGTCCGCCGCGGTTCCGTCGTCGGGAGCGGGGCGGTCCTCGTCGAGTCCGCTGACTTCCCTCCGGAGAGCCTGATCGTGGGCGTGCCGGCGAAGGTCATACGCTCCGTGGGAGCCCCCCTCCAGCGGCGGATTGAGTTGTCCTGGAGCATCTATCGTGAATTAGCGAAGAAGAGCCTCCCGGCGCAGGCGCCCATCCTCGGGCAACCGTCGAAGCAGCGGGCCTTCGAACGGTCGGATGAATTCACCCGCCTGATCCGGGAGAAGTGACTGGCACTGAATATTTATCGAGCCTCAGGATATCCGCGCGCCGATGGCACGTTACACGGTGGATATCCAGATGCGGTTCCGGGACATCGACGGGATGGGCCACGTGAACAATGCCGTGTACCTGTCTTACGCCGAGCTCGCGCGCACGCAGTTCTACATGAAGTTCGCGGCGAGACGGACCCTGGACGAGATCGATTTCATCCTTGCCCATGTCGACATCGACTTTGAATCTCAGGCGGTCTGGGGAGACCAGATCCAGGTCGCGGTCTGGCCCTCGAAGATCGGCACGTCCTCCTTCACCCTGAGCTACGAAATCACGGAGAAGCGGAGCGGCCGCGTCCTCGCTCGGGCGCGGAGCGTCCTCGTGTCCTATGACTACGAGAAGAAGAAGTCGAAGCCGATTTCCGCCGACTTTCGCGCTCTCCTGGAGAAGAACCTCGAGGCCGAGCACCCCTCCGGACGGTGAGCCGTGAAGGCCCTCATCACCGGAGGCGCAGGCTTCCTCGGGCCCGCTCTCGCGCGCGCCCTCGTGAAGCGCGGGGATTCCGTCGTGCTCCTCGATGTTGCGTTTCCGGAAGGGCGCCTGGGTGACCTGACCGGGAAAGTCGAGACGCACGTCGCGAACGTCGCGATTTTCAGCGAGGTCCTCGAGGCGTTTCGACGGCATCGACCCGATTCCATATTCCACCTCGCCGCATTGCTCTCCGCGGGTGCAATCGCGAGTCCCACGGAAGCCTATCACGTGAACATCGACGGATTCTTCCATGGAATCGAAGGGGCCCGCCTGTTCGACGCGAAGCGTTTCATCTTCCCGAGTTCCGTCGCGTCCTTCGGCCCAGGAGCACCGGATCCCACGCCGAACGAGCACGATCAGAAGCCGACGACGCTGTACGGCGTCTCGAAGGTGTTCGGGGAGCGACTCGGCGAGTACTACCAAGGGACCTACGGCCTCGAGTTCCGGACGATGCGGCTTCCCTCCGTCCTGGGCCCTGGTCGGGGAGGCGGCGGCATGAGCGCCTATTCAACGTTCATGATCGAACGTCCGATCCGCGGCGAACCGTACGACGTTTATTGCCGCGAGGAGACGCGCATCCCTCTCCTCTATGTTGACGACGCGATCGAAGGATTCCTCCGGATCCACGATGCGCCTCGGGCGAAGCTCAGCCGCTGCACGTACAGCGTCCAGGGGTTCAGCCCCACCGCGGGCGAGATCGCCGCGGAGGTGCGGCGTCGCGTGCCGGATGCCAAGATCACGTTCCGACCGGACGCAGAACGGCAAAAGGTTCTGGACTCGTGGCCGCGGCGTCTCGACGACGCGCCCGCACGGGAGGATTGGGGCTGGCGTCCGTCGTTCGATCTCCGCGGTGCGGTGGACGGATACATGCGTGCCCTCCGCGGAGCTTCCACTCGTTGACGGACTTAGGAACCGCGGGTCGGGGATCCTGCGAGATACTCCCGAAGGCGTCCCGCTTCCGACGTGGGAGGGGAACATGAATTTCCCTGGCAGACGAAGGCCACGGGGCCCGCCTTCGCTTCCTTCGTCTTGCGCATCGGCTCGACCAGGGCGGGGACGTACACATCGTCGGTGTCGACGACGAGGATCGTCTTTCCAGGTGCGAAGGTCTCGGTCGCCGCGGCGTGCAGCGATCGGACCTGAGGATCCGTTCGCGATCCGAGGATGACCACTTCGGCCGGCGGATGGATCCACAGTTCGGCGGCGAGGTGGTATGTGCCCGCGAACACGGGCCCGTATCGACGGGCCTCTCCGGCGAACGCGTTCAGGAGTTCCGCGTGGCGCAGGCGGTACTCGTCGTTCCCCGTCAACGCATGGAGCCGCTGGAGGCACAGGGCGGCGACGGCATTCGCGCCCGCGTAGGGCGAGTCCTCGAAGGGACGTCGGCGGATCTCCCGGAGCGGGAGTCCGTCGACCGGGTGCACGTCCTCCGCGAGATCGACGAAACCACCGGCCGGAACCCAGAAGTGCTTCAGGACGAACGTCATGATTTCGTCCGCGGCGCGCACGTACTTCGGGTCCGCGGTGGAGGAACAGGCGGTCAGCAGCGCGTCGACGACGTACACGTGGTCCTCCAGGAGGCCGCGGACCTTGCGCGTTCCATCCGCGTACGCGTGCCACACTCCGTGTTCCTTCGTCCACATCTCCGCGAGGATCCGGTCCAGGGACTTGAGGGCAAAATCTCGCAGGTCGGGCCGACCGAAGGCCGCCGACGCCTCCAAGACGGAAGCAATCATCAGGCCGTTCCAAGACGCGAAAATCGTCTTGTCGACCGCGGGCATCGGTCGCCGGTCGCGGGTGGTTTTCAATTTCCGCCGGCCGCTCAGGATGAGGCCATGCACGCGGTCGGGCGCCATCTCAATGGTCTCGGCGATTTCCTCTGGAGTCTGGTCGGCGAAGAGGACGTTCTTGCGGGTGTTGTGGTGCATCTCCCCGCGTTCGCCCACCTCGTACCGGAGGGCGAGGACACGGGCCTCGTCCGGGCTCACCGCGGCCTTCAGTTCCTCCAGCGTCCATGTGAAGTAGTCCCCGTCGTCATCGAGGCCGACGTCCGCGTCTTGGCTCGCGTAATACCCGCCGCGGGCGCGGTCCGACAGGACTTCGTCCGCCCATGTGAGGATCCCTTCCGCGGTCTCGCGGTACAGGGGATCCTTCGTGAGTTGCCACGCGTGGACGTAGTTCGCGAGGAGGCCCGCATTGTCGTACAACATCTTCTCGAAGTGGGGGACGATCCACCGCGGGTCCGTCGAATACCGGTGGAAGCCGCCGCCGATCTGGTCGTACACGCCGCCGAGCGCCATGGACGTCAGGGTGCGCGTGAAGATCGTCCGCAAACCCTCCTCCCTGGTTCGGCGGAATCGGGCCATGACCCACTCCATCGTTCCGGCATGCGGGAACTTCTGCTGCCCCGCGATGCCCCCGTTCACGGGGTCGAACTGGCCACGGAGGGACTCGGTGCTCTCCTTCAGCAGGGTCTCGTTCACGACGCCCTCCTCGACCAACGGCTTCCGTCCCTCCGCGAGCGCTTGGTGCAGGGAGTCGGCCTCCCGCATCGTGTCCGTGCGGTTCGTCCGGTAATACTCGGACATGGCAAGCAGGACCCGGCGGAAGCTCGGCCGGCCCTGGGTGTCCTTCGGCGGGAAGTAGGTGCCGCCGTAGAAGACCTTCCCATCCGGGGTGAGGAAGCCGGTCAGAGGCCAACCGCCCTGGCCCGAGATGGCGCCCACCGCCTGCTGGTATCGGGCATCGATGTCGGGCCGCTCGTCCCGGTCGACCTTGACCGCGACGAAGCGCTCGTTGATGATCGCCGCGACCTCCGGATCCTCGTACGACTCGCGGTCGATGACGTGGCACCAGTGGCACCACGTCGCTCCGATGTCCAGGAGGATCGGCCGGTCCAGTTCCTTAGCGCGGCGGAACGCCTCCTCGGCCCATGCGTACCATTCGACGGGCTGATGGGCCGCGCCTTTCAGGTAGGTCGACGTCTCTTTCGCGAGACGGTTCACCATCGACCGCATTGGAGGCGAGGGCCCGCTATGTGCCTTTGGGTCACGTTCGATAGAATTCCGTGTATCCACAATTCTGGCACACGAAGGCTTCGAACTGAGAGAAAAGGGTGAATGCGTCTGCCGCGAAATGGCCCACGGAGAGCGGTCCACCCCCGGATCGGACGCTCTCGAATCGTTCGATGTTCGCCCCTCCGCACTTCGGGCAGGGATGGCCGAACTTCATGCTCCCGTCACGTGGGGCCCACGGGAAAAATGTTGGGTGGGCGTTCCCGGCCGACGTCTATTTCTTCAATCGGTCCGCGAACTGCTTTCGGAATTTCGCGACCTTGGGGGCGACGACGGCTCGACAGTATCCCGCGAACGGATTCTTTCGGAAGTAGTCCTGGTGGTATTCCTCAGCGCGGTAGAAGGTGCTCGCCGCGGTGACTTCCGTGACGATCGGGTGTCGCCAGAGTTCGGCGTCGTTCACTTCGGCGATGACCTGTCTCGCGGCCTTCTCCTGTTCGGGGGTGTGGAAGAAGATCGCGGAACGGTACTGCGTCCCCTCGTCCGCGCCCTGGCGGTTCAGGGTCGTCGGATCGTGGACGGAGAAGAAGATCCGGAGCAGGTCGACATACGGGACCGCCTGCGCGTCGAAGGTGATCTGAACCGCCTCCGCATGCCCCGTCGTGTCCGTGCAGACGGCCTCGTACGAAGGATTTGCGAGGTGTCCGCCGGTGTAGCCGACCTCCACCTTCTCGACCCCTTTGAGTTCCTGGAAGACGGGCTGGAGACACCAGAAGCATCCGCCCGCGAGCGTCGCGACTTCAAACTTCGAATGGGGGCTCATCATGGATTACCGAGGCTCATTCCGCTCCCGTCCAAGATGAAGGTTTGCCACGGTCCGACCCGGATCCGGGTCCTTCACTTGAGCAGCTTGGCAGCGTTCCGGCTCAGGATCTGTTCTAAGGTCGACTCCTTCAGCGGAAGGCCACGGATGCCGTCCAATTCTTCGCGGATCCCGGGAATCCCAGGCCCGGGCCAGTCCGAACCGAAGACGACCTTCGCCGCGATCTCCTCGAGACGCGGGAACCACTCCAAGAGCCGCCGCGGCGGGATGCTCGAGATGTCCAGGTACATCTTCGGATGGCGACGGAGCAGATAGAAGGCGGTGTCGCACCAGAGGGGACGACCGCCGTGGGCCATGAGGATCGTAAGGTCCGGGAAATCCTGCGCCACGTCGTCAAGGGCCATTGGGTCGCCGAACTTCGAGCGGGCTCCGGGGAAGATCGAGGTCCCCGTGTGAACTGTGACGGGCATCCCGATTCGTTCGGCTGTCTGGTAGATGGTCCGAAGCGCGGGCATCTTTCCGTCCGCGTAGGCGTTCGCGGCGAAGAGCTGATGGGGTGGATGGATCTTCATCCCGCCCATTTCCCATTTCGATTCGAGGCGCTCGACATCGCGCTTCGGATTCTTTGATCGCTTCGGATGAACCGACCCGAACGGAATCAGTCGCTTGCGATCTTCATGCGCGAACTCCCCAACCATGCGATTCGCATCTTCGGTGAATCCCATCACCTCAGGCGCGACGTAGTTGATCAGGCATGCGCGTTCGACGCCCACCGAGTCAAGATGCTCCAGGAATGCGCGTGGGTCCTCCATCAAACGGGCGATTCGTTCCCGGTCTGGAATTCTCTCCAGCAGGATATCGAGCACTGCGGGTTTGATCTGATTGTACGGCTCCAAGTGGACATGGACGTCCGTAATTCCCATGGAAACAATCGCGTATCTTGGATTTGGGGAAATGCCTTTCGGATGGGAATTCCTCCGAAAGTAATACAAGCCTTTTATCGGTTGAACCACAATTCGTACAAGGTGGAGGATGCCGGCCCGATGACCCCTGCCACGTCGACCGTGGTTCGGTCTGCCCCCGGGTTCATACCGTCACGCGCCCCAGCCCTCGCCATGCATTCGGGTTTTCTGGTCAATGCGTACGGATTCTTCCTAATCGTGGGGACCTCCGTGCAGTGGTTGTCGCTCCAACCTCCGGGGACCACACTGGGCCCTCCGAGTTTCGTCCAGGGTCTCATCATTCGGCTCGTGGAAGGAGTCTATCTGGCCGTCTTTGGCGTCATCCTCGCGATCGGTGGATTCGTCTGGTTACAGAGGGAACGGCGTGGAGCAGCCGGAGGGGGCTACCAGCCCTCCGGACGATGGCGCCATCTCCTGGCTTACGGAGCCGTCACGATGATCGCCATCGCTGCGATCGTGAGCGCTGCCCCATCTCCTCACCGGACCTTGATGTTCGTATCGTCCGATTTCCGGCTCCAGACTCTACCGGGGGACCGGCCATACGAGAACTACTTCATGTCCCGCCCCTTCTTTGCCTTCGAAGGCGAGGCCCTTTTCCCGGAATTCTCCGTGACTTGGACGGATAACCAGACGGGCGCGGTCGTGCAGCGGGACGGCCTCGTCACCGCGTGGGTGACCGCTCCATCGGAGTTCCCGCACCCGATGCCGTTTGGTAACGGAAACCTCGCCCCGGCCGACGGCACCTACGTCCTCTGGGTCCAATACACCCTATGCGAGACTCCCGCGACTCCGCCCTGTTCGAACTACACGGCCTTGGTTACAGGGGATCTGATGATCGCGACCCAGGGGGCATACGTGCCCGTCCAACTTGCATTGGGGGCGGCCGGGTCCCTCTTGATGGCTATTGCCCTGGTTCAGTCCGTCCGAGGCAATCGCCGGACGACCTCTCGGTAATCTCGGTACGGCGTGGTGCAAGGCGGCCCGTCCGCGTACAGGAGGACGTTCTCGCCGGGG
>VBMR01000149.1 GCA_005878325.1 Methanobacteriota archaeon
GGGGACGAGTTCGATCTGAGCAAGGTCCGGTACCGGGGACGAGTTCGATCTGAGCAAGGTCCGGTACCACAAAATCCTGACTATGGCTGACGCCGATGTCGACGGTCAGCACATCACGACCCTCCTTCTGACCTTGTTCTTCCGTTACATGCGTCCCCTGATCGATGCTGGGTATGTGTACATCGCCCAGCCGCCCTTGTACAAGATCCGGAAGGGGAAGGAGACGCACTACGCCTACACGGAACGGCAGCGGGAGGAACTTGTGAAAAAGCTCTCCGACAAGGGCCTCGTGATCCAGCGGTACAAGGGCCTGGGAGAGATGAATGCGGAGGAGCTGTGGGAGACGACGATGGACCCCGATCGACGGTTCCTCAAGCAGGTCACAATCGACGATGCTGCCGGCGCAGACGCCCTCTTCTCGATCCTTATGGGCGAGGCCGTCGAACCTCGGCGGCAGTACATCCAGGAACACGCGAAAGAAGTGTTGAACCTGGACATCTAGGGTGACCGATGCCCCAAGAAGCGGGACAGGACCCACAGCATCGGACCCGGCCGCGCCCGATCGAGGAGGAGATGCATCGGTCCTACATCGACTACGCGATGTCCGTCATCGTCGGTCGCGCCCTCCCGGACGTGCGAGACGGACTGAAGCCCGTCCAGCGGCGGATTCTGCATACGATGAACGAGACGGGCGCGTCCTCGACGAGCCAGTTGCGCAAGGCCGCCCGGGTCGTCGGAGATTGCCTCGGCCGGTACCATCCCCATGGAGACACCGCGATCTACGACGCCCTCGCGCGGATGGTGCAGGATTTCTCCCTCCGGTACCCGCTCGTCCAGGGCCAAGGGAATTGGGGGAGCACGGAGGACGAGCCCGCCGCGATGCGGTACACGGAATGCCGCCTCTCGAAGGTCGCGGAGGAGATCCTGCAGGACCTCGAGAAGAACACGGTCGACTGGATGGACAACTTCGACGGGACGATGCGCGAGCCGATCGTGCTGCCCTCGAAGTTCCCAAACCTTCTCGTGAACGGGTCGAGCGGGATCGCCGTCGGAATGGCGACGAACGTCCCGCCACACAACCTCGGCGAGGTCGTCGATGCGCTAATTGTGCTCGTCGACAACCCGGCCGCAGAACTCACGGACCTGTACAATCCCGAAACGGGTCCGATCCGCGGCCCCGACTTCCCGACCGGCGGCATCCTGTACGGGGCTGAAGGGGTGACGGAGGCTTACAAGACCGGACGGGGCCTGATCCGGATTCGAGCGACCGCAAGTTTCGAAGAGGCGGGCCACGAGAAGGCCCGGATCGTAATCACCGAGATTCCGTATATGGTGAACAAAGCCTCGCTCGTCGAGTCGATCGCCCTCCTCGTGAAATCGAAGAAAATCGACGGCGTTGTGGACCTCCGAGACGAGAGCGATCGGGAGGGCATGCGGATCGTCTTGGAGCTGAAACGAGAGGCGGTCGAGGACGTCGTCCTGAATCAGCTCTACCATCACACGCAGATGGAGCAGACCTTCGGCGTGATCAACCTCGCCCTCATGGACGGAGAGCCAAAGGTCCTCTCCTTGAAACAGGTCCTCCAGTCACACATCGACCACCGTATCACGATCGTCCGGCGACGGACCGAGTTCGACCTCCAGAAGGCACGAGACCGGCTCCACATCGTGGAGGGCCTCATCACCGCGGTCGACCACCTGGACGAGGTGATCCGGCTCATCCGGCGGGCGCACGAAGCCTCGGACGCCGAATCGGGGCTCATGAGCCGATATCTCCTGTCGGAGGCCCAGGCGAAGGCAGTCCTCGCCATGACCCTGCGGCAGCTCACGGGTCTGGAAATCGAGAAGCTTCGGCACGAACAGGCCGACCTGAACCAGAAAATCGAGGACCTCGAGGCGATCCTGGCCTCCCGAGAGCGAATCTTGGACATCATCAAGACGGAGCTGCGGGAACTCAAGGACACGTACGGGGACGAGCGCCGCACGAAGGTGGAGCCGCAGGCGTACGACATGGAGATCGAGGACCTCATCCCGGAGGAAGACAACGTCGTCACGATCACGAACACGGGGTACGTCAAACGTCTCCCGGTAAGCGTCTACCGCAAACAGCGTCGAGGCGGCAAGGGCGTCACCGGGATGGAGACGAAGGACGAGGACTACGTCGTGGACCTGTTCATCGCGTCGACGCACGACTACATCCTGTTCTTCACCTCGCACGGCAAGGTGTTCAAGCTGAAGGCCTTCAAAGTCCCCTCCGCCGGGAGGTACGCGAAAGGGAGACCCGTCGTGAACCTCCTGGAGCGGCTCGACCCGGGTGAGAAGGTCGAGGCCATGATCCCGACGCGGGAATTCCCCAACGACAAGTTCCTTCTCTTCGTGACGAAACGGGGCCGGATCAAACGGACGAGTCTTGCGGAGTTCCAAAACATCCGGGTGAGCGGGATTCGAGCGATCAAGCTGAACGAAGGGGACGAACTGATCGACGTCCACATTGCGGAAGGGAAGGAAGAGGTTGTCCTCGCTTCGGCCGGAGGCTACGCGAACCGTTTCCCTATCCAACAAGTGCGTCCGATGGGGCGAACAGCGGCAGGGGTGGCCGGCATGCGCGTGGGTTCCGCGGACGAAGTCGTCTCCCTCGCCCTCTCGAAAAATCGAAAGGCGGAGTTGCTCACCGTCCTGTCGAGCGGGTACGGGAAGCGGACCACGATCGAGGAATACCGAAAGACCCGCCGGGGCTCGAAGGGGGTCCGCACGACGAGCGCGAAATACGCCCGGGGCCGTGTCGTTGCCGTCAAGGTCGTGGAGCCGGAGGAACACCTCCTAGCGACGACGAAGGCGGGGATCGTCATTCGATGCCCCGTGGCCGACATCAGCGTCAAAGGTCGCGCCACACGCGGCGTACGACTCCAGCGCCTCGAAGAAGGCGACGAGGTGGTCGCGGTGGCCCGGGTGCTCGAAGAGGAAGAACAGGATGAGGCCCTGGGCTCGGAGCCGGCGCCGAAGCCGGACACGCCCGCACCGAAACAGGGGATGGCGAGTGAAACCAAGGGTCCAAAGAGACCACCGCCCGCGGCACGCGTTCGCGCTCGAAGGAAGGCTCCCACGACCCCGGTGTCCGAGAAACCAAAGGGTAAGGCCCCTCCCGCCCGGCCACAGAAGGGGGACTGAAGGAACGCTGGGGCGAGTTGCCTAGGTTGGTAGCTGAACGTCAACGCCCAGCCCGGGTTTCGTCGGCGCGATCAGTTGTCCTTGCTCGAACCGAAGGCCGGACGTCGGATCGGAAGCGAACTTGAAGTGGGAGTCCAAGTCGAGCCAACGCACGTTCTTCTGCGTGAGGGCGAAGTGGAGGCCCGCGGCGATCGAGAGCTGGGGCTCGCCCATGCATCCCACCATCGTCGGATAGCCCGCGGATTCGCAAAGCGTGTTCACCTCCATCGTCTTGAGGAGGCCGCCATGCTTCATGAGCTTCAGGTTCACGGCCCGCGCGGCGTTGCTCCACCGCAACTTCTTCACATCATCGGGAGTCAGGACCATCTCGTCCGCCATGATCGGGATCGGCGAGGCTTCTGTCAGCGCGCGCATCCCCTCCCAGTCGTCCACACGGACCGGCTGCTCGAAAAGGGTCACGTTCTCCCCGCGAACGTGCTTCGCGAAGGCGAGCGCATCGTTCCACGAAAACCCTTGATTTCCGTCGACCCGCAGCTCGACTTGGGGACCGACCGCATCCCGAATCGCCTTCACACGCTTCGCGTCGCCCTTCCAGTCCCGACCCACCTTGATCTTGAGGGCCCGGAAGCCGACGTCGACCCAGCGCCGCGCCCGGTCCACGGCGTCCCGGGCTTCCATGATGCCGATCGTCATGTCGGTGGGCATCCGGTCGCGTCGTCCGCCAAGATAGGCGTACAGGGGCAGGCCGGCGGCCTGTGCCGCCAGGTCAAAGAGGGCCATCTCGACCCCCGCACGGGCGCTCGGTTGGTTCTGGGCAATCTTGTCCAATCGTTCCTGAAGTTGGTGCGGCTTCTCGAACTCCACCCCCGGGAGGGTGCGCGAGAACGTCTGGAACGTGTTCAGTACGGAGTGGACGTTCTCCCGTGTGACGTCCGTAGGAGCCGCACACCCGTGCCCGGTCCGCTTTCCGGAATGGAGGGCGAGGAAGACGACCTCGGAGATTTTCGAGGAACCGCGGGCAATCGTGAAGGCCTCTTTCCTCTGGAGCGTCAAGGGGAGGAATTCGATCAGGTCGATGCGCATCGCCGTCCGAAGGACGACACGCAATATGAAATTGCTCGCTATCCTCAGCCCTTGCGACGGTCCGACGAGCGGACGTGGGGGGCTCAGAGGGCCATGAGCATTCCCGCGGCGGTCTTCATCGCGCGCCTCGCGTCCTCGAGGCGAATCTGCTCGTTCGGGGCATGGGCCCGGCTCCCCTGGTATCCCACGCCGGGCGGGTGAGGCGCGGGCGTCCCCATACGTGTGAAGTACCACGTCGTCGAGGAACCGTAGGACCACGGGAAGACGTTCGGTTCGGTCCCGTACACCTCCCGAGTCGCCGCGAGGATCGCCTGGGGCAGCCGCTCTGAGATCGAGGAGGCCGCGGGCTCGAAGATGGAGTCTTTCCCGACCTCGACGTCGGGGAAGCCTTTCGCCCGAAGGTGGGCGACCAGCTTTTCGAAGATGTCGTCGGGCCGCTGGCCGGGCAACAGGCGGAAGTCGAGTTTCGCGTGGGCCACGGCCGGGTTCACCGTCTTGTGGCCTTGCCCGACATAGCCGCTCCAAATTCCGTCGATCGTGCACGTCGTCCCGTACGCGGCGCGTTTGAGACGCGCATACCGGGTCTTCCCCCCGAAAATCTCCCGGGCCCCGTACTCCTCCCGGTAGGTGAGGGGGTCCGAGGTGTTCTTCCGAAGGTACCGCAGCATCTCCGGGTCGGGAGGAGGGACCCCGTCGAGAAAGCGATCGATCAGGATTTTCCCGTTGTCCGCACGCAAGCAACGAAGGGCCGCGAGGAGACGCCAAGCGGCGTTCGGGATCACGGTGGCCAGGGACGAGTGCTGGTCCACATCCGCCGTCCGAACGTGAAGGTCGACGCTCAGGATGCCTTTCGAGCCAAGGCTGAGGGACGGTTTCCCGTCCCGCGTATGCGCGGCCGCCTCGATCGTCGCGCCGAGCCCTCGGAACAGCTCGGGATGCGCGTCCGCGAAGGAGAGCAGATGAGGACTCCCGCTCTCCTCCTCCCCGTCGACGAAGAACCGGACATTCACCGGGAGATGCCCGACGACGTCCCGGATCGCCTGGACGGCGAGCGCCTGCGCGACCGTGTTCCCCTTTGTGTCGGCCGTGCCGCGGCCATAGAGCGTTCCCTCCCGCACGACGGGGTCGAACGGACCCGAGGTCCACTCGTCGAGAGGATCCACGGGCTGGACGTCGTAATGGTTGTACAGGATGACCCAGGGGAGGCTCGGATCCTCCGTGACTTCGCCCACGACGACCGGCGGTCCATTCTCCTCCGGGATGAGCCGAACCTCCGCGCCGGCGGTCTCGAGGACCTTCCGGGTGGCGTCCGCCCCCTCCTGGAACATGGTCTTATGAGCCGAAATCGTGGGGACCCGGACATAATCCTTGAGGAGGGAAACGAAATTCTCGAGACGCGCATCCAGCACCGAGTAGACTTTCGTCCGGTCTTCAGGGGCGATCATGTACCGGTAAAGGGCCTCGGGGCCGATGAATATGCGGTCTGCGGGAGGGCTCTCGAGCGGCTTTCCCCCATTTCGTCCGCGGGTAGAAACGACAGAAGCGCGTGAAGGAGCATTGCGGGCACCTCGGGCCGACGGGCCGGCAGACGTCCTTTCCAAAGCGGATAAACAGTTCGTTGATGTGCAGCCAGAAGCGCTTCGGGACGGTGGCCATCAGCCGCTGCTCCGTCGCTTCTGGGGTCTTCGTTCGGACGAGGCCTAGCCGGTTGCTCACCCGGTGCACGTGGGTGTCCGTCGGAATGCGCGGCTCTCCGAACCCGTAGACGAGGACGCAGTTCGCCGTCTTCGGCCCCACCTGGGGGAGCTCGATCAGTTCCTGGTAGGTGCGGGGCACCCTCCCTCCGTGGCGTTCCAGGACGACCTCGCTCACCTTGCGAATCTGTCGGGCTTTTTGGCGGTAAAACCCGACGGGACGAATCAACCGTTCGAGGTCCTCGGGATCGGCATTCGCGATGGCACGGGGCGTGTCGTACTTCGCGAAAAGCTGGCTCGAAGCCCGATCGGTCATCTCATCTCGGGTCCTCTGGGAGAGGATCGTTGAGATCAACACGAGGAACGGGTCCTCCCGTTCTGCGACGATTTTCGCTAAAGCGGTCTCCCCCGAACGGAGGTCCCCCGCAGGCAAATAGCGACCGGCCAGGTCGCGCATGATGGAAGGGATCCGCTTACGGACGGACGCCGAGGTGGTCAAGGGCCTCTCCCGCGGTATAAATCGATCCCGTGATCAGGACGATATCGTCCGGTCGCGCGGCATGGACCGCCGCGTCGATGGCGTCCCGGATGGACGGAAGGGCGACGCTTTCCGAATACGGACGAAACGCGGCCGCGACTTCGTCCGGATCGAATGCCCGAGGGGTCTTCGGTCGGCCGGCGAACGTGCGGGAGGTGAGCGGGCCCAAGGCCTTGGCCATTCCCTTCAGGTCCTTGTCGTTCAGGATCCCGACGACGAGGGAAACGGTCCGTCCCGGAAACAAGTCTCCCATGGCCTCCGCGAGGGCTTCCGCGGCGGGTCGGTTGTGTGCGCCATCCACGAGGATGGACGGCGCCTTTCGGACGAGGTCGAGTCGAGCGGGCCATCGCACGGCTTCGACACCTTCCCGAATTGCGCGGTCTGGGATCGCAAAGCCCGCGGATCGAAGTTCCGCGAGGGCCGCCACGGCGACCGCGGCATTCTCCACTTGAAAGGACCCAAGGAGAGGGGTGCGGACGTCGATTTCGCCGAACGGACCGCGCACGCGCACCTCTTGGCCCTGAAGATCGTGCGCCCCTCGCTGCGCGTAGACGTCCCGTCCTACGA
The DNA here is from genome assembly GCA_005878325.1 of Methanobacteriota archaeon. Lineage (GTDB taxonomy): Archaea > Thermoplasmatota > Thermoplasmata > RBG-16-68-12 > RBG-16-68-12 > RBG-16-68-12. The sequence continues at coordinate 7,051 of VBMR01000149.1, forward strand.
CCGTCAGCGGCGCGCGAAGCTCGCGGCATCGTGCCTCGATGACCGGGAGGGCCTCCTGGGCGACCGTCACCACCCGCGACCCGGGCTTGACGATCCCCGCCTTCTCGCGGGCAATCCGTGTGACCGTCTTGCCGCGCGGTCGTCACCTCGAAAAAGGTCGGATGATGAATCGCTCGGTCCGACGTCATCGTCCGGATCGCGGGCTGCATGCCGGCCCACAGCCGCAGGACCTCATCATCCGGAATCGGGGCCCGATCCACCTGGATCCGCTCGTTGAATCGGATGAGGTGGGGAGATGTGTACAGGCCGACCCGATAGCCCGAGGCCTGCAGGACGGAGGCGGCATAGGCGCACACGGAGCCCTTGCCGTTCGTCCCCGTGACATGCAGGACCTTCAGCTCGCGGTGCGGATCCCCCAGGAGCGAGAGGAGCCGACGAATGTTGTCCAGTCCAAGCTTGATGCCGAACCGCTCGAGGCGATAGAGATGCTCAAGGGTGGTCTCGTAATCCATCGAAGCGGCCGGCTAACCGATGATCGGGATTAAAGGTTAGGCCGTCCGCGACCCGCTCGAGGGCCTCGGGTCGATTCGCAATGCCGCTCTCCCGGGCAGGAGGGAGAATCAGTCCTTCGCCACGCGAGGAGAAGGGATCGCCTGAAACGGATCGCTCGCAGCCGATTCCTTTGGCGAACTCAGTGGACCCAGATTGAACGAGGCGGATGTCCCGGGAGTTGCACCGCCGACCGAAATAGAGAACCGGTCCTGAAATACGGTGGCGGGATTTGAGGTGCATCGTCCGCCGGACCCGACGGCTCCGGATGGACAGAAGTCCGTCTTCACCGCGATCGAATCTGCGGTCACCTCGTAGAATACGGACCCGAAGCCAGAAAGCGCACCCTGCGTGTTCGTGTTCCCGCCCATCACGGCGTCGAAGTATCGGATCTCCGGATCGCTCCCGTTGATTGCCACGTTATCGATCTCGTGTCCGCCGACGCCCTGCACGACGACTACGGACCCGTCACCCTTCACGTAGGGGCCTTGTCCTCCCGCCGATGAGATGCAGGTCGGAAAGAACCGCGTCGAGTTGACGGGTTCACAGTCAGAGACGACCTTGAGTTGCTTGCTCCGCTCGTAAACATGGTCGTGGCTCGTCAGGATCAGGTCCACATTGGCTTCGACGAGTTCGTGGAACACCTCCTGGCCCATGGAGCAGTGATCGTGCTTGCCCACCGTCAGGCACTGCTTGTGCACTCCCACGATGACCCAAGGGATCCCCTCGGCCCGTGCTTGGGCGACCGCATCTTCGACCCATTCCATGTGCAGCGATTCCTCGCTGTAGTTGTAGCTGATTCGGCCGGACAGCCCCGCCGAGAGGAGAATGAAGCGCGCTAGGGGGGTTTTCCGCGGGTAATCGAAGTAGTACTCGTACCCGTATCCTGGAGTCTCATTGCCGGGGACGACCGGGGAGGACAGAGGGTATGGGCAGTTCGCAATGTATTCCGACATGTTCCCACCCTCGGTCGCGACATCGTCGTGAGCTCCGGCGATGATGACAAGCTCCGGCACGTATCGCTTCATCGTGCCACACCATCCGGCTTCGTTCGAGCTGTATCCGAGATCGCCGAGAGCGATGAGGAACGACATTCCCGCCGCACGGGCCCGTTGGACGAGGCCAACCGCGTCGGGATTGTCCGGTCCCCCGAAATCTCCCGCGGCTGCGAACGTGAAGTGCGTGGCGGATTCGTCCTTCCACCGCGGACCGATTGGCTCGAAGAGATCCGCCGGCCCCGGATGGTACAGGACCCATCCCGCGGCCATCGCAATCAAGAGTCCCACCACCAGGCCTGCCGCGGCCTTCCACCGCCAAGGAGCGGGTTTCGGCACGCTCTTGACCGACTGGGTGGGCTTCCCGAAATCCGACTCCGGTGCTCGCGTCCGGCTCGGCGCCCGATCGGTGCTGACCTTCATCGCCTCGAGGACTTGGATCCTCTTCAACGTCGCCTTCAGCTCGTCTAGCACCTCCTCCTCTTCCTGCGGTGTAAGAGGAACCCTCCGTGGTCTCGTCGCGATCCCGAACCAGGGCCGCTTGGGCATCGTGATCTTGTTCGCGGCGGAGCGCGGGACGCGGGTCAACCCGATCGCCTCCCGCGGAACCCGGCTTGCCATTTGCCCCCTCTCGATCTCCTAGTAGGTCTCGAAAGCGAGTGAGAAAGCTCGGTCGTTAGGCCTCGGAAGGGTCGTGCAGGAGCTCGAAGTGCGGTTGCATTGGTCACCCGAACCCTCCAGAGCGTATTCGTTCGGCGAGGGCGACGACTTCTCGGGCCTTCTCGGGCCACCCGACTTCCTGTCGCCGGAAAATGCCACTTGCGACTTCGAGGAGCGCGCCGGCACAATGAATGGGGAATCGGGCTCGCCACGATCCCGGCACGAGACGGAAGTACTCCTCGGCGAATTGTGCGGCGATCGCGCGGGACTGGGCCACCGGGGTCGAACCCAGGCCGACCCCCGCCGCCAGGTACGCGAAAAGATGCGCGGCATCTCGGACCGGATCGCCTAACACGGTCGAATCGAGGTCGATGAACGTCACCCGGTCGTCCGAGAGGAAAATGTGATCCGCCTTCAGGTCCCCATGGATCGGAGCCGAGGGCACATCTTCGAGGTCCGTCGAAATCGCGTCCGTGATCGCTCGGACCTCCTCCCTCACTTCCGGACACGCCCACCGGACCAAGTCGGCGGCCAGGCCCACGTCCTCCAACTGGTCCGCGAGGCCCTCCCGTCGTGGGATCGGCAGGTGATCCCGGTTGAACGCCGCGACGGCGCGGGCCACCGGTCCGAGGACCTCGGCCGGACTTGCGCCCTGAAGAAGGAGCTGGTTCAACGAAACGCCGGGAGCCTCCTCGATTGCGAGGGTGCGTAACTCGTTCAGATAGGCAACGGGCTTGATCACCGAGTACGGCCTGTGCCCTTCCTCAACCTCTCGAGCCAAGGATTGCACGAGTCGGAACGTGTCGGCTCCGC
>VBMR01000150.1 GCA_005878325.1 Methanobacteriota archaeon
AAAGGAGATCCGCCCGGTCGCGGCCGAGGTGGACCGAACGGGCAAATTCCCGAAGGCGACCGTCGCGAAGATGGCGGGCCTCGGCCTCCTTGGTGTGGCTATCCCCACGGACTACGAAGGTGGAGGACTCGATTCGCTCGCCCTCGCGATCGGGATCGAGGAGGTGGCGCGCGTCTGTGGCTCGCACGCCCTCATCATGGCGGCCCACAATTCCCTGTGCACGGGCACGATCTGGCTTGCGGGGAACGAGTCGCAGAAACGGAAGTACATTCCGGACCTCGCGAGCGGAAGGAAAATCGGCGCGTGGGCCCTCACGGAGCCCACGAGCGGTTCCGACGCGGCCGCGATGAAGACGACCGCGAAGCGGACAAAGACAGGATGGGTCTTGAACGGGACGAAGACGTTCTGCACGAACGCTCCGGTCGCGGGCACGTTCGTCATCCACGCGAGCACGGATCCGGGCAAGGGGAACCGCGGGATTTCCGCGTTCATCGTGGACCGGGGGAGCCCCGGCCTCTCAATCGGGAAAGTCGAAGAGAAGCTGGGCGTCCGCGGCAGCGCGACGTCGCAGGTGATCTTGACGGACTGCAAGGTACCGAAGGAGGCGCTCCTCGGAGAGGAGAACGAGGGGTTCGTCAATGCGCTGAAGATCCTCGACGGAGGACGAATTGGAATTGGCGCCATGGCCGTCGGGATCGCCCAAGGCGCCTTCGAGGAGTCGGTCAAGTATGCGAAGGAGCGAATTCAGTTCTCCAAGCCCATCGCGGAACATCAGGCGATCCAGTTCATGTTAGCGGACATGGCGACCCGCATTGACGCGGCCCGCACCCTGGTCCGACGAGCGGCTTGGCTCAAAGACCGCGGAGAGCCGTTCAAGAAAGAAGCCGCAATGGCGAAGCTGTACGCGAGCGAGATGTCCTCCTTCGTGACGAACAAGGCCGTCCAAATCCATGGCGGATACGGATACATTGCTGACTATCCTGTGGAGCGAATGCTGCGGGACGCGAAACTCACCGAAATCGGGGAAGGGACCAGTGAGATTCAACGGATCGTGATAGCAAAGGAACTCTTGCGAGAATAGACTGCACGGGTTTCGAGCGTCAATCATTGACGCGGGTGTCCGCATAAGCCTGTCATGTCCGTGATGAAGGCGAGGCGACTCCGTAGCCTCCGTCGCCTCTTCTGGCTGGGATCGTCTATGTATTCCATTGTGGGCCTGAGGTTCGGTCCTTATCCCAATGATCTTCCGATCCAACCAACAGCGCCTGAATCGGAGCTTTGAGGGTAAGGGGAGGAGACAGGTTCGTCCCATCTCCTCACAACAGGATGCCGACTCTAGGTCTCCGGGAACAGAGAGCCGATCGGCTCGCCCAAAAGTGCTTCCAGCTCTTCCAGAGTCAGTGTTTCGGCCGTGTTTGCTGTCGAATCAGGATTGTTCCCATTGTCGCTGGCGGAGGTCCAGGTATGGTCGCCGACGCGGATATTATCCAAGAAGGCAAATCCTGCGAATCCTGTTGGAACACCGAGCGTGGTAGTTCCCTCGTCAAAAACTATTGCTACGGACCTGATCGTGCCAGGGGGTAGAAACAGCGGAACGTCACACACGCCCGCGCAACGCCTTTCAAAAATCCGCCCGTTAGGAGCCATCTGAGTACTGGTCGGGTCAGTTGGTGTCATGCCGGAGCTGCATCCGAAGAACAAGGTGTTTTCGTTCCCCAGGGCGTCGACGTAGCGCACGTTGAAGCGTGGAGCACCTGCCCCGCAATGGCCGTCCAATCCCACCCAAAATTCAAGCGCTGTAATCGCTTCAGTTGACATTCCTTCGAACCCCTTGAAGACGGCAACGCCCGCAGCGAAGGTGGTTGTGTCTGTCATCTTTTGGAAATAGAGCGCCTGGTCCTTGTTTCCGGTATTGTCAGGCAGTCCCTCGCTTCCCTTCCAAGAGGAATACGAGTGTTCTCCAAACCCGCTGGGATGCAAGATGAAGGGGCCCGCGAAGGCCGATTGAGGGGCTGCCAATAGCAATCCGAATAGCACGCTCACCAAGACCAATCCTAGTTTCCCCATTTCGTTCCCTCCATTTTTCCTCACCGAATCTTGCCTCGATATCCGACGATGTCTATAAGAGTCGGAAAGTGTGTCCCGGGGCAGGGCATAACCGAGGGAATAGGGCCTATGCGAAACCATAGGCCGAGGGTTCCTGCGGTGATGAACGGCAACTGGGAGAGGGCGATTCGGTGGACGAAGGCGAACTCGATCGGAGATTTCAGGAGTTCGCCGCCGGGGCCGCTGAGTTTACGCGGCAACTCATCGGGATTAGCGTCTCAGGCGGTACCGACAAGGCGAAGCTGTCGGAGTCGAATCTGAATATTGCCAAGATGGTTTTCGGCAAGTGGTGCATCGAAATCTTCGTGATCCTCTACAACGGCGGCGAGATTGGTTTCGAGCATCTACGCCGGGAGCTCGGAAGGATCAGCCCGCGCGTACTTTCTGACAAGTTGAAAATGATGGAACGCCAGGGACTGATTCAGAGGACCCTGATCGCCACCAGGCCGCCAGGTGTCCGTTATTCTCTGACGTCCAAGGGGGCCACAGTGGCAAGGCTTGGCGAGCCCGTGTTTCTATATCTCGGCTTCAAGGGATTGGTGCCCGTCAGTGTTGTCAAAAACCAGATTCCCGAGACAATCTCCATAGCATCTCGCGACGGAAGCGGTCGCAGGGCAAAACCCTGATACATCTTCATGTCGCGCGGGTGCCCGAAAGGTTGAAGGTCCCGGATAGGGCTACGCATAGACAGAGGCGCCTTCGGGAGACCCCGACCCGCCAAGATGCGGGACGGTGTGCCCCGGAGCGTGCGGCGTGGGGGGAACCGTGGAAGCCAAGAAGTGGTTGAGAGAGGCCGCGAAATACCTCCTCCACGGAACCCTCTTCGCAATTGTGACGGACGTCTTCGCCATCTTCTGGGCCTTCATCTTCCTTTTCCTCGCCATCATCGGCTCCTTGCTTGGCATCATCCTGGGGTTCGTCCTGCTCTTCGTCTTCATGGGATTCGCGAATTCGATTGTCACGGGGTTGCTGTGGTTTCCGGTCCGGAAGGGATTCTGGATTTACCTCGCCCAGGGCTTCCTTCTCGGAATCGCGATCGTGGTCATCGAGCTCTTGCCCTTGCTCCTCTTTGTTTCAGAACTCACGGCGTTGGACCTGACGGGCCGCATCCTCCTCCAGATCGTGTTGTTCATCCTCTATGCATTCATCGATGGGTACCTCGGAAAAGCCATTGGAGGAATTTGGAAGGAGGCACGGGTGAGGGCGGCCCTCGGAGTCAGTCGCTTGAGGCCGGTCCCTGAATTTGTTCCCGAGACCAAAAACCCGGACGGATTGCGATGCCCGCGATGCAACGGTGTCCGTCTTGTGGTCGAAACGGACCGCTCCGCGTACTGCATCGATTGCAGGCGCGGGATTCATCCGTCGACTTGGAGAGCCACGACAAGTTGAGCGCCCGAGATGCGAGGCGTCCAGACCCGCGCCACCCCGAGAACCTTTAAGGCTCGCGGGTCGTTCGGTCGCCCGAATGCCCGAGAGTGACTACGAAGTCGAGCTATTCCGTAAGCAAGGATTCGCTCGGCAAACGTGCGCAAAGTGCGGAAAGGGCTTCTGGTCCCTCGGTCGCCAGGAGACCTGTGGAGAGACGCCGTGTCAGGAGTACGACTTCATCGGCAACTCGCCGTTCAAGAAGAAGCTCCCCTACCGCGCGATGCGCGAGGACTTCCTCTCCTTCCTCGAACAGAACGGACATCCTCGGGTGAAGCGATATCCGATCGTCGCACGCTGGAGGGACGATGTCTTCTTCGTCCAAGCGAGCGTGTATCCGTTCCAGCCTTGGGTGATCAGCGGGGAGGCGAGCCCGCCCGCGAATCCCCTCGGGATCAGCCAGCCATGCGTGCGCTTCGTCGACGTGGACAACGTCGGGAAGACGGGCCAGCACTTCACCCTGTTCGAGATGATGGCCCATCACGCGTTCAACTTCCCGCAGCGGCCCATCTACTGGAAAGATCGCACGGTCGAGTTGTGCCACCTCTTCCTGGTCGAGCGACTCGGCCTCGATCCCTCCGTCGTGCGGTACAAGGAGTCGTGGTGGGAAGGAGGCGGCAACAGTGGCCCCTGCCTCGAGGTCGTCTTCGGCGGCGCGGAGGCAGCGACCCTCGTGTTCATGCAGAACCGAGATGTGAACGGCCATCGCGTTCCGATGGAGACGACCGTCGTCGACACGGGCTACGGCCTGGAGCGGCTGACGTGGCTGTCCCAGGGCACGACGTCCGCGTACGAGGCGGTCTTCGGCGAGGCCCTCGCGTATCTCAAGCGGGCGACGGGTGCGAAGCGCGTTGACGACCGCGTGCTGCGGGAGTACTCGAAGGTCGCGGGCCTGTTGAAGGTGGAGAGCCTCGCGGACATCCGCGAGATCCGCCGGCAGACCGCGGAACGCCTCGGGATCTCCGTCGAGGAACTGGTCGCGCAGGTGTCCCCTCTCGAGGCCCTGTACACGGTGTGCGACCACGCCCGCGCGCTGATCTTCCTCCTGGGCGACGGCGTCGTGCCCTCGAACGCCCGCGAGGGATACTTCGCCCGTCTCCTGGTCCGGAGGGGACTGCGGGCGTTGAAGGATCTGAACATCACGTACAGTCTGGCGGACACGGTCAGCTTCATGATCGACCAGATCCGGGAGGACTACCCGGAGTTCTTCTTCAACAAAGGAGACATCCTCAAGCTCCTCAAGGTGGAGGAATCGCGGTACAAGGAGACGCTGGAGAAGGGACGCGCGACCGTCGGTAAGATCGCGGAGGAGCTCAAAGCCGCCGGGAAGGGCTTCGACGTCGAGACTCTGATCGAGCTATATGATAGCCATGGCCTGAACCCCGACGTCGTGCGGGAATTCACCGACCTGCCCATCGTGATCCCGGACGACTTCTACGGCCAGGTGACGCGCCGGCACGAGCGCCTTGCGACGCCGGAACCGGCGAAGAAGTTCGCGGTGTCGAAGGAGCTCCCTCCGACGAAGCTCCGCGTGTACGAGGACAAGCGAAAGCGGTCCTTCCGGGCGAAGGTCCTCGCCGTCGAAGGAGAGGCGGTCCTCCTCGACCAGACGTACTTCTATCCGGAGGGAGGGGGACAGGAGGCGGACCACGGGACGATTGGGGACCGCGAGGTGTACGACGTCCAGAGGGTCGGACCCTCCGTGTTGCACTTCGTCCGCGGGGATGCGAAGCCCCTCGTCGGGACGCGCGTGGCCTGCGTCATCGATCCGGAGCGGCGCGAGGCCCTCATGCGGAACCACACCGCGACGCACATCATGCTCGGCGCCGCGCGCAAGGTCCTCGGGAACCACGTGTGGCAGGCGGGGGCGCACAAGGCCGCAGACCTCGCGCGACTGGACATCACCCACTACGACGCTCTGACGGACGCCGAGGTCGCGAAGATCGAGGAACTCGCAAACCGCGAGGTCCTGGACCATCGAATCGTGCGGGCGAAGGTCATGGCGCGCGACCTCGCCGAGAGGAAGTTCGGATTCCGGTTGTACCAAGGGGGATCCGTGCCGGGGGGCGAGCTCCGAGTCGTCGAGATCCCGAAGTGGGACGTCGAAGCGTGCGGGGGGACGCACGTCTCGCGGACGAGCGACGTCTCCCTGATCAAACTCCTCCGGACGTCGCGGATCCAGGACGGGATCGTCCGCCTGGAGTATGCGGCCGGCAAAGCCGCCCTCGAGGCGGTGCGGAAACAAACCGAGGAACTGCGCCGGACCTCCGAGATCCTCGGGGTGCCGACGGACCAGGTCGTGCCCGCGGCGGAGCGCCTCGTCGCGGAGTGGAAGGAATACCGCAAGGCGTCCCAGCGGACGACGGAGGAACAGGCCGCCGCGAAGAGCCATCAGGACATCGAGACCGCGAAGGGGACCTGGCCCATCGTCCGGGACGAGGTGTCGCAGGGCGTGGGATTCATGATGTCCATGTCGAAGGCGACGGCCTCTGAATCCCGGGCAACGGGCATCTACTGGGCCCAGTCCCCGAGCGACGTGAAGCTGGTCGTCACTCGGGGAATCGAGGTGCCGATCGACGCCGCAGAGCTCGTCCGGACCGTCGCGCCAGAGTTCCGCGGGAAAGGCGGCGGGAAACCGGACTTCGCACAGGCGAGCTTTCCGAACATCGAGCAAGCGCGCGCCGCCGCGGCGCGACTCGAGGAATTGATCCGCGCGAAACTCGGGATCCCGAGCGGATGACATGGGCCTCCGCGCCTGGCGCCGTCGCCTGCGGGAATACGACGAGATCACGAACGTCGGGCCGATCATCCGCCGATACTTCATCATCGGGGCGTTCGATGGCGCGCTCACCGTGCTCGGAATCATCATCGGAGCCGCGGCATTCGGCGAGCTCGAGGCCCACAAGGGACTCATCCTGTCGGCGTCCTTCGGGGCCGCGTTCGCCCTCGCCGTCAGCAGCGCCGTGGGGGCGTACGAGGCGGAGCGGGTCGAGAAGAAGCTGGACATCCGGACGATCGAGCGGGCCATGCTCGCCCGACTCAGCGAGGAACACCGAGAGGCCTTCCGATTCGCGGCCCTCCTGAGCGCCTTCGTCCACGGGATCGCCCCGCTGCTGGCCGCGTTGCTCCCGATCATCCCTTTCGCCTTCGTCGACGCCGGGACCGCGGTCCTGGCCGCGATCGGCATCACGCTCGCGATCCTCTTCGCCCTCGGCGCCTACCTGGGCAACTTGGTGCGGGAGCGAATCGTCCTGACGGGTCTCCGCTTCGCCGCGGCGGGTGCAGGGACCGCCGTCGTCCTCTGGCTGTTCGGCGCGCGTCTCCTCTGACCCTCGGGTGCGTTCCACGCCCCTGTGGGAAGTCATGGTGGAAGCCGGACTCCCTCCCGGCGCTCCGAGTCGCTGGCCACCAAGCTATTTAGTCAAATTTCGGCATCGGGCGGCTGGGGAGACCCATGCGAAAAGTAATCGTCGGCGCGAGGGTTTCGATGGACGGCGTGATGCAGGCCCCGAGCGGACCTGATGAGGAAGACGGGGGCTTCCAGTTGGGTGGCTGGCCGCCGCGCTGCAGGGCGACGACCCCGTGGTGTGGCAGGAACTCGGCAAGCTCTTCGACCAACCCTTCGACCTGCTGCTTGGCCGGCGCAC
>VBMR01000151.1 GCA_005878325.1 Methanobacteriota archaeon
GGTACGTGCGAGGTAAGTGGCCCGCAAGGGCGGGATGGAAACGATCTATCGCCTGGACCTCGCCCCTCCCGAGATTCGTTCGCGTACGAGCCGATGGACGAACTCCGTCTGAAGGATCATCTCGCGATTGAGGGACACTTGGACGGATTCGACACCGGGGAGTCTCCTGAGGTTCTCCAAGGTCTGCGTCAGCTCTCCGAGACTGTCCGCGCGGCAGAAAAGGTACTTCCTCGGCTGGTTCTTTGTTTCGTGAATGAGAACGGTGTCCCCGATCACGCGCTTCAGTTCCGCGAAGGGACCGCGGCCCGAGACCACGAGATTGTAGACGAGGACCCCGGAGTCGGCTGGGAGGCCGAGTCGGGCGACGACGTAGATCGCCTCGCTTTGCGTGAGGCGAGCCAGATGCGAGCGAACGGTCTTCGGGCTGAGCCCGGTCGAATTCGAGAGATCCTCGATTGACTCTAGCGGCGTGTCGATGAGCGAATCGAGGATCCGCCAGTCGAGGCCGGAGAGTTTCCCGGTCCATCCGGATTCCGCGGTCCCGTGCCAGCTCGGTCGTCGTCCCAGGAATCGGGCGAGCGTTTCCACCCCTCGCTTCGCGTCGCGCGGCCAAAGTTCCACCGTCAACCCTCCGTCGACCTTCCACGCCACCCATGCGACATCGGGTGCCTCCGACGCCCGCACGGCGTCCGCACGAGTCCATTCCTTGTCGAAGGACACGAGCACGTCCTCGCGGCCGAAGATTGTGGGATCGATCGAGACCCAGTAGCCCTGCACGATGCCCCGTCCCTCGAGGCGGCGGAGTCTCTCCCGAATCGCGGGGGCCGACAGGGACAAGCGGCGGCCGAGGGACCGGAAGCTTTGTCGAGCGTCCTCGCTCAGGATCGCGAGAAGGCGAAAGTCTTTCGCGTCCACACGGGGTCGATGGGGTCGGGCCTTCTAAAACTCCCCGAATCGAAAGGGGCGGCTAACGAGATCCCAAATCACGCGGACTCATTGGACCGGACATGCGCACCGATCAAACGCATTCCAATAGTCGTGTGAACGCCGGTGTCCTGGAGGCCTTCCTGGCGCACATCTCGATTCGCCGGGTGGAAGGCGCCGAAGCAGACGATCTCCTCGTGGAAGTCCAGAAGTGGTGGGATTGCGACGTTCCGTTCGGTCCTTCGCCGGAAATCGCGGTCCTGTCTGCGTACGCCAACGGACCGGGCCACGGGAGCGTCCGTATCGGGACGCACCGCGCGAATGCCGGAGGGAGATCATGAAAATCGCGGTGATTGGCTCAACCGGCCGCACAGGACGGCTCGTCTTGGACGAAGGTCTCCGCCGCGGGTATGGCCTGACCGCGTTCACTCGCCGTCCCGCGGGCCTCTCGGGAGTCGAGGGCCTCCGCGCGGTTATCCAGGGAGATGGTCGAAACCTCCAGGACATGAGACAGGCGCTCCGAGGCCAGGATGCGGTCATCTCGATCGTGTCGCCCGAAGGGCGGGGTCCCACCACGGTCGCGAGCGATGCCGCCCGCGCCTTGCTCGCGGCGATGCAGGAGGCGGGTGTCCGTCGCGTCGTCTCCGTCAGCGTGTACGCCCTTCAAGGGCGTCGGCCGTGGATCTTGATCAACCTGGTCCGGTGGTTGCTCCGGAAACCGTATGCCGACTTCGCACGGATGGAGCGGGCGATCGCGGACAGCGGGCTTGACTGGACCATCGTTCGACCTCCACGGTTGACGAACGGCCCTGCGACCGGTCTCGTCCGGAGCGAAGCCGGATGCGAAGACTTCGCCCACGGTCCGTACTCCATTTCGCGCGCGGATCTCGCCGCGGTCTTGTTGGATCTCGCCGCAGACTCCCAACACGTGGGAGAGATTCTCCTCGTGAGCGCGCGTAAGAAACCACGGAACAGCGCCGGTCGTTTGTAAACCAATACGTAGAAGTCCATCTTCGAGCTCCCGCCGCGGCGAATGGAGTCCACCGTACCGGCGGCCGCGGGGCACCTTCCCGAAGGGCGGCGCTTCGGGTTTTCCGAGGTTCCGCGGAAGGTCCGTTGGATCATCTGCGTAAATGCGGGCGGCGGGATCGCCTTCGGCTATCTCATGATCTTCCTCACGGCCTATCTTCCGCAGATCGGGATCGAAGCGGGAACGATCGGCCTCCTCCTGGGAGCAAACGGCGCCGCGACGGTCCTGTTCGCGATCCCCCTCGGCCTCTATTCGGATCGTCGAGGCCGGAAACGTCCCCTCATCGCGGCCTCCGCCGTCCTGCCCGTCATGATTCTCATTTTCGGTCTCACGACCGACCTGGTCTGGCTCCTCCTCGCGTCCCTCGTTGCCGGCGTCGCGGAGGGCGCCCTCCTCTCGACCTGGAACGCGATCATCGCGGACCAGACGACGCCAGACCAGCGGGGCGCGGCGTTCGCTCTGTCGTTCGTCCTCGGCAACATCTTTGGGGGCATCGGTTCCGCGCTCCCCATCGCCTTCCCGGCCATCGAGGGGGCGACAGGATGGGATAGCCACACCGTTCACGTGCTGGCCCTTGTCGCGACGGACGCCGTCGCGGCCCTCGTGCCCATCGCCCTCTTCGTCCTCCTGCGGGACTATCGGGAGATCCTCCGGCCGCCGGAGGCGCGGCCCAAGACGACGAACTGGTCGCGTCTCCTCAAGTTTTCCGGATTGAATGGATTGATCGGTCTGGGCGCCGGGTTCTTCATTCCTCTCTTGGCGACGTGGCTCCTCCTGAAACACGGTGTGCCGGACACTTACAGCGGTCCCCTTCTGGCGGTGTCGAACATCACGATCGGCTTGTCCGCCGTCGGAAGCGCGGCCCTGGCGAGGCAGGTCGGCCCCGTGCGGGCGATCGTGACGGCGCAGGGCCTCTCGACGGCCTTCCTCCTGAGCCTCGCGTTCGTGGGGAGTCCCGTGCTCGCGGCCGGCTTGTACATGGTTCGAGCCGGACTCATGAACATGTCCGCGCCGATCGCGGACTCCTTCCTCATGGGGATTGTGACGCCGGAACAGAGGGGGCTTGCGAGCGCCGTGAACTCGATTATCTGGCGCCTCCCGAACAGCATCACGACGGTCATCGGGGGCATCCTGATGGAGAGCGGCCAGCTCGATTTGCCGATCTTCCTCGCGACCATCTTCTACGTCCTCTCCATCAGCGGATTCTACACGGTCTTCCGCCGCGTGACGCCGACCATATGAGTCAGGCATCGCGGTTCCAGACGATCAGGATGTGTCGGAGGCCGACGCCCAGCTCGTGGAGCCGGGTCAGCAGGAAGAGCCGAGGTCCGTTCGGGAGCACGCCTCCAAAGGTCGGGGCGAAGGGGAGGCCCCAGGTCGTCCCGCGCACCTGCCGGAATCCGTGGGTCCGGGCCAGCCGCCCCATCTCCCGAAGGGAGGCCCCTTCGATCCGATGGCTCTGCGGGTTTCCGTCGTACCGGTCGAAGAATTCCGGATGGAGGAGCATTTGTCTCGCCCCGGTTCGGGAGAGAATCCTCCTCGCCCATGTGCGGGGCAGGATCCGGAGGAACACGAGGACGATCGACTCGGTGTTTGGCGTCGTCAGGATGAGCCGTCCCCCTGGCTTGAGGATGCGGTGGACCTCATCGAGGAACGCTCCCGGAGCCTGCAGATGTTCGTACACTTCCGACGCGACCAGCGCATCGACGGATCCGCTACGGAAGGGCAGGCCCGCGTCCGCGCTGGCCAGGACATATTCCACGCGGTCCTGCGGCGCCGCGACCTTCCGGAGGGCTCCCGGATCGACGTCCACGCCGACCGCGACCTCGTTCCCCGGAAGAAGCGGCAGGCATCGCGTCGCGATCCCAGAGCCGGAGCCCACCTCCACGACCACCCGGTGCGGGGACTCCAGCAGGGTCTCGAGGAGCATAGCGGTCCGCATCACATCGTAGGCCACGGTGGGGTCCGCCGCATCGCCGGGAATGTTCGTGTGAGCTATCGTCTGCGCCGTCCGGGAGTGGGGCCGCAACGGAGGCGCGCAAGACCTCACGGGATACAAGTCGCTTTGCGCCAGACCGGCCCCGGGAGGGCTAGAGCCACCGATGGCGGCCCGGGTAGAAGACGGGCCGTCGGTCTGGGAATTTCTCTTTGTACCGGAGGTACCGTTTCCGTTGATCCGGCCCGTGCGGTCGACATAGGGATCGACGTAGGAGAACACGAGGTCTCGGATGCGGCGGAAGACCGGCTTCCTCCCGTGGAGCCCCGGGTCCCGGGACCGGGAGACCGTGCCGAACCGGGGCCCGTCCCGGAACAGGAAGAGCACATGGTCGATGTCGTCCTGGGACTCGAGGTCGAGGACGGTCGGCGGGTAGCCGTGCTGCTCGAGGATCGTCGCCGCGGACAGGGCTGCCTCTAAGCAATGGGCCTTGTGCGCCCGGACGACCCCGCGAAACGTGCGGAGCGTCTCCCCGTGCTCCTCGTGATTGTACGGGAGCGACTCGAGCCACCGTTGCACGGCCTCGGGGGTCCGGCAAGCCTGGATGATGCGGCGTTCGGAAGACGTGAACCGCGACCAGGGGGGCGCCGGGCTCATCGAAGGAGGTCTCGCGCTTGCCGGGCCGTCATCGGTCGCCCATAGAGAGAAGAGTTGGGTCGCTGGCGGCGCCCGCCTTCCCTCAAGGAGCCCGTGTGGACGGGGGCGAAACCGATCTGCTCAATCAGCTTCGCGACCACGGCCGTCGCTTCCGGGTCGTCCGCGGCAAGGAAGATGGCCTGGCGGTCCTCCATGGGCCCTTGGAGCCGGGATCCGGTTTCGAGCGTCTTCCAATAGATCGTGTTGAAGGCCTTTACGAGGCGTGCCTTGGGCATCCGCTTGGCCACCTCCTCGCTCGACGTCCGGTCTCCCAGGTCGATGACATGGCCTGTCGCGCTGTAGGGGTTCATGGCGTCAATCACGACTTTTCCCGCAAACCCCTCCGCCGGAGGGAGTTCGTCGATCCTCCGCCACGGCATGCCGAGGACGATGACGTCGCCGAACTTTACCGCTCCCTCTGGCGTCTCCGCATGGACGTTGCCGCCAATCGAGGCGACGAGGGACGCAAGGGTGTCCGGTCCCCTCGAATTGGAGACGGCGACGTCATGCCCCGCATTGGCGAACAATCGCGCCAGCGTCCCGCCGATGTGTCCGGCCCCGATGATCCCGATTTGCATGACCAATACCTCCTGTGGGTCCGCGGGGGTCGATGACGTCGCCCGCTATGGACATTCGGGACACGCCTGTCCATCCCATTCTCAATATCAGGTAGGAGATCGCAATTGGCCAGCAAGGGCCGTCCGAAGACTCGACGCATCGACTTGCGGGACCAACCTCCGGCGGTGGTCGCAACTCCTCGGAATGTGATTTCGCGGACCAAAGTCTTTTGACCGAAGAGTTCTTTGTCACGGGTCCTATGCGACTCGTCCTCCTCGGTCCCCCCGGGGCCGGCAAAGGGACTCAGGCCGAGAAGCTCTCGGTCTACTTCGGGATCCCGCGAATTTCCACCGGGGATATCCTCCGTCACAACGTGGCGCAGAACACGGAGCTGGGCAAGAAGGCGAAGTCCTACATGGACTCCGGGCAGCTCGTGCCCGACGACCTCGTCGTCAAGATGGTCGAGCACCGGCTCAAGGAGTCGGACGCGAGGAAGGGCTTCATCCTGGACGGCTTCCCTCGGACCATCGCGCAGGCGGACGCCCTCCTGAAGATGACGAAGATCGATGCCGTCCTCAGCTTTTTCCTCGAGCCGGAAGAGCTGATCAAGCGGAACACGGGCCGACGCGTATGCCCGAAGGACGACACCGTGTACCACGTCCTCATGAACCCGCCTAAGAAACCGGGCGTGTGCGACAAGTGTGGCACCGCGCTGATCGTTCGCGCGGACGACCGCGAGGACGTCGTCCGGAAGCGGATCGAGACATACGAGAAGCAGACTGCCCCCCTGATCAAATACTACCGGGACCGCGGCATGTTCCGCGAGGTGTACGCGACCGGCCTCATCGAGGAGATTTTCCTCCGGGCGGTCGAGGCGCTCAAGGCTTAGGCGGTCGGGAGCGCATCATCAAATAGGGCCGGGCCTCTTGCGGCGGCTGCGCCCCTGTAGGTTAGTTTGGACAGACTACAGGCCTGCGGAGCCTGAGACTGGGGTTCAAATCCCCACAGGGGCGTCCGGACCGCCGCGACAGCGGGTGGATTCGGAGTCTCTTTAAGGACCGAGTCGCCTCCTATCCACGACCATGGCAACCCATCGGAGGGGTGCAGTCCTTCTCACCGCGGTTGCGATCTTGGTCCTCGCCTCGATTCTCGTCATGGGTCTCCAGCGGATCGGGTCCGCGCCCCCCTCGGTTTTGTCATCCCCTTCACCGTCGGCCGTGTCCCTCATTGGACTCTGCGATGAACCGATTCAGACTGCGCTCGCGCCGTACGACCCTTCCGGCAATCGCCATTCTGCGGGGCCTACCCCCGCGGCCGTCCCGATTGCGTCATTCGAAGGCCTCGTGTTCGGCGCGAACGGACCGCATCGCAACGAGGTCGCCCCTCCGGATGTCCAGGTGGCGGCAGGCCCTCGGCACGTGGTCGAGATGGTAAACATCGTCGGCCGCATCTGGACGAAGGACGGGAACACGGTCCAGACCTTCTCCCTCGACACGTTCTTCGGCGTCCCGTCCACAGACTTCATCAGCGACCCGAAGGTTCGTTTCGACGCTCCGAGCGCGCGGTGGTTCGCCTCGATCACCGACATCAACACGAGCAAGGTTCTCCTCGCGGTCTCGACCTCCGACGACCCGACCGGATCGTGGCACACGCATTCGTTCACCGCCTCCGCGAGTTGCGCGGACCAACCGCTGCTCGGGGTGAGCGACGACAAGGTGATCCTGTCCGCGAACGATTTCTCGTCCTGCACGACGGACCGCGGGAAGCGGACCCGCGAACACCCTCACCGTGCGGGCAGTCTCCGGTGTCCCTCCGGCCCCTCTTTCCATCGTCACCCGGGACCTTTCCATCCGCCCGACCGTCCAGCCTCCCGGGGCCTCTCAGCCGGACACAATCCTCTTGCTCGACGCCTCGGATGCGCGCATACAGGATGCACTCTGGGAAGCGGGCCACCTGTGGGTCGCACTGGGCGACGCCTGCATCCCGACGGGGGACATCCTGACTCGCTCCTGCATCCGGCTGATTGATGTCGACACGTTGAGCCTGACCGTGGTCCAAGACTTCGATTTCGGGATCGATGGCAAGTACGTGTTCTACCCCGCGGTTCGGACGGATGAGGACGGCCGCTTGACGGTCGTGTTCGGATCCTCATCCTCGACCGATTACCCGGGCGCCATGATCGCCACGCGGGCGCCCTCCGACCCACCGGGCGTCATCGGCTCGCCGGTTCTCATCCAGAGCGGGACGGCCTCCGAGACGACGGCCTGTTCCACGACGACGTGCCGCTATGGCGATTACTTCGGGGCCGCCCGCGACCCCTCGGATCCCGGCGTCGTGTGGGTCGCCGCGGAGTACGGACGGCCGGCCGGTTGGGGGACGTCCGTCGCCGCGATTTCGACCACGGTCCACATGCGTGTGAGCTACTCGGTCAACGCCGGCGGAGCCGGATATCAGCCACCCAACTTCTCGTATTTCGAGAGGGGGATTCTGAAACGTGTTCCCCTCGAGACCGCCCCAGTCACCGTCGCAGTGGACGCCGGCACCCCCTGGTCGGTCCCGGAGGTCCTCGAGGGTTCGCGAGCCGAAGAGCGGTGGGCCACCGCCCAGCCGATCTCCGGACCCGCGCGCGGGTTCGAGCCGATCGAGTTCGCGTACACACACCAGTACCTCGCCGTGTTCGGCTACCGCGTGAACGGTGGCGGGTCGGGCTATTCGGTGCCCTCGGTGAGCTATGTGCGACACGGGACCCCGATGTCCTCCCCTGCAAACGTCACGGACTGGGCGGATGCGAGCTCCGCCTACGCCTTCCCGCTCACCCTGGATGGCTCGAGTGAGTCCGAGCGCTGGCAGACCGACTCTGCGGGGGCGAGCGGGGCCGTCGTCGCGTCCGGAACGATCGAAGTCGCCTACGACCATCAGGCCTTCGTGCGCCTGGACACCCAAGGGCCCGCGGTGGCGTCGGTCACCCCAGGCTCCGGGTGGTACGACGTGGGGTCCACTCTCGAACCGACCCTCGAAGCTCCGGCGGGATGGGCCGTCGGAGAGTGGGTCGGCACGGGGCCCGGCGCCTACTCGGGACCGACCGCCGCGCCGAAGATCCGGGTCGCGGGACCGTTCGAAGAGACGGCGATCCTGTACCCCGGGCTCACGATCCGGGCGGGCGTCGGCGGCTCCGTTTCTTACTCCTACGGAGATATCACGGGGTCGGTCGCGGGCGGGACGTCCCGCACTCTCTACGTTCGACCGGGCACGAACGTATCCCTCACGACGTCCGTTTCCACCGGGTTCGCCTTCGCCGGTTGGGGCGGTGCGACCACCGGCACGCGTCCGAAGGTCACCCTCTCGATCGAGGCCCCCACGGAAATGACCGCGTCGTTCACCCTCTCGGGGCTCGCCGTGGCCGGCCTCTCGGTGGGAGTCGCAGCCGCGGCGTTCCTCGTGACGATCGCGATTCTTTTGGTCCGTCGACGTAGACGACGCGCGCCGCCGGCTCCATGATCTCGGTGTCGAGAGTCCTGTAATTACATCAATCCAAGCGGGCCGAGCTTCTCCGGGAGATACGTGTCCGTCACGTAGTCGAGGCCGTACTTCGCGAGTGCCTGTTGCTCCGCTTTCTTGTTGATTTGCAGCATCGTCTGAATCTCGTTCTTCCAAAACTCGTCTTTGAATCGAGGATCCGTCATCTCTGCATTCAGGGCCCCCACGTCGCGCGGGGTGAGGGCGTCCGTCGGCAGCTCATAGTTCAGGATGTCACTTGCGGTGATTCCGACAAATTCCGCCGTGGGCGTCGCGAGATACTCCGAGATGTGCGCCGTCTTGATCGCGCCGTATGCAACGGAGGCGTGAATCCGGAACGACCAAGGATCGCCGTCCGTAAACGTGGCGACTTGGAGCTTCATCTCCTCGTTCAACCGCTTGAGCAGCCGGCGCGTGCTCCGGGAGGGTTGTCCCTTTAGGTGGACGAGAACGCACTTGGCATCCTCATCGAAGCCATTCTCCACGAGACGGTCGAACATGCCCCCGGTCTCGATCGCGAGGACGAACTTCGCGTCTGCCTCGATGAACTTGACCTTTTCCTTTTCCACGTTATAGGGAATCGTGTAGCCCGCATCCCCGACGTCATCGCGACAATTGATGCGTTTTCTTTCTCCGTTCCGAGTGATTTCCTCGAGGGTGACGTTCCCGATCACGCTCGCCCCGCTTTCCTCGGGCCGGAGCTTGAAATCCTCTCGGAGGAGCTGCGTGATCACCTCGAGGTCCTCGGCGAGGAAGTTCGACTCCTCCTGGGCGTGGAACTTCGCGATGTCCCAGCCCTCCGAGATGTAGTACATCTCTCGCAGAGTGGACGACTTGTTCTCGCGGATCATGTCCCGGATGAATTCGAGGACATGCATCGTCCGGAGGAGCATGAGCGCGCCCTTCAGTTTCTTGGCGCTCCGCACGCCCATCAAGCTCCCGTACTTCCAGACCGAGTGCTTCGTGTCGAACCGGATGTTCGCCTTCGTCCGGAGAGGAATCTTCATCTTGGGAATCTGTCCGCCGTCGAGTTCCTCGTAGACCTGCTCCGCGATCCCATAGAGCGCGTCCACCGCCTTGTTCGCTTCCGGCGTCGGTGTCGCGGCCTTCTTCTTAGTCATCCTCGAGGGCCTCCTCGGCCTCGTCGTAGTCGATCTCTCCCTCTTCCTCTGCCTCCGGCGTGGGCGCCTCTTCCGCCTCGAAGTCGGCGTAGTTCAACTCCCAGTCGCCGGGGAGCGGTTCCGCACCGATGACGAGGCCCGGGTTGATCCCGCTCACGTAGACGTCGGACTCGTCGTACTCCGCTTCATCCAACCCATCCAAGACGAACGTGATGGAGGACTTCGCCACGCTATCGACTCGTTTCAGCTCCCACGTGATCTTACCATCATCCCGGACCTCGGCGGGCTTCGGATCGAAGGACTTCGCCTCCATCCCTCGCGGCAGGAGCAGGTGGAGGTTCAGCTTCTTCCCGGCCGACGTGAAGTTGTGGACGTTGATCGTGACCGTGTGCCGCTTCTGCTTCTTGTCGTACGCGATCGCTTCGTCGATCCACACGACGCCCATGATCTTCGTGATCGTCGCGTCGAGGGTCGGCACCTTCTTGTTCACGATCTTCGCGGACTTTTCCGCAATCCGCGGCAAGATGAGCTGGACGATGTCAAACTTCTCTCGTGTCTTGGCGCGGTGAGCCTTCTTCGTGAGGTGGGTCTTGAGGCGGCGCCCGCACTCCTTCAGGGCGAGATCCAGCTCCGTCATGATCTCGTCCACCGTCGCAACGGCCTCCTTTGCTTCGGACGTATACGGGATCTTCGTCGAGCAGATGTGGACGAGCACGATTGCGGGACCGAACGGCAGCCCCTGACCCCCGCGCTGCTCCAACCCGTATCGCCGCCAGTCGACGTTCGCGACGGCCTGTGTGAGGGCGCAACCGCCGGCTTGGTAGATGAGTGGGACCCGGTTCGCGAAGCGGAGAGCCTCGACGGGCTGATCCGGCGGGAGATCGCCTCCGTAGACGATGCCTACCTCCACTTGGAACGGATTTCCGGCATAGACCGCAGGGTCTCGCGTCAACGGGGGCGCATAGAACTCCGGCCGCAGGCTGCCCAGGACGTTCTTCAGCCCTTTCTTGATCAGGCGCTCTCCGATCGGACTGAGGCAATCCGTCGGGGGGGCCATGAGCTTCACGGATTGCATGGCCTCGTGGAGCGCGTTGGCCTGTTCGAGGCCTAGGGACTTCGGCTTCACCTCCGGGTCCAAGGCGGCGGCCTCGCAGATCTCCTTCGCCACGCGGGAGGACACCCGCACGAATTCCTCCTCGAGAAAAGCGCCGAGTTTGTACGACTTGGTCTCCTTCATCATCTGCATGAGGGTGCCGAGCTCGATTCCGTGCGGGTGCGGTGGGATTTCCTTCGTTTTCGGCGGGAGGTCCTCCGTAGCGCGCTCGAAGACCGTTGACTCCCCTTCCGGTGACCGATATGTGATCCGCGCGTGCGGGTTCACAATCGCGGTCGCTTTTAGGTACTCGGGGATCGACTGCTTGCCCCCGACGTAACGGCCCCGAAGCGGGATCTCGATGCGCGTCCCGTGCGTGCGTTCGTAGACTACGCGATCCTCCCGGACCTTGCTCGGCATGTTCTTCTTCGTGTCCACGATCAGCTCGACTTGGTAGGCAACGTCCTCCTCTTCGACTTTCGAGGTAATTTTCGTCGCCTTCCCGGTCGTCACCTGCCCGTACATCACCGCGCCGCTAATCCCGAGTCCTTGCTGACCGCGCGATTGGCGACGGCTGTGGAAGCGCGAACCGTAGAGGAGGCGGCCGAACACGTTCGGCACTTCCTTCCTCACAATTCCGGGACCGTTGTCCTCCACGATGACCAGGAATTCGTCCTTGTCGACCTTGCGGACTTCCACGAAAATGTCTGGCAGGGTGTCCGCATCCGCGGCCGCGTCGAGCGAATTGTCGACCCCTTCCTTGACGACCGTCAGAAGCGCCTTTGTCGGCGAGTCGTATCCTAGGATCTGCTTGTTCCGTTCGAAGAACTCGGACACGCTGATTTCGCGTTGCTTCTTCGCGAGTTCCTCCGCGATCGAGGTGGACGGCATGTAATCACAGGTGGGCGACTGTGAGGGCGCCGGGCGTTCCCATCCCTGGGCCCCAAATGCCTGCGGGTTCCATTTAAGGTTTCCTGACCAGCAATCGAATGTCCATTCTATGGAGGGCGTATGGATGAACCCGGCCGGCAGAGGTCGGTGAAAGTGCTCATGCCTGCGGGTCAGTCCTCGAACGCGGCGCCGCAAGATGGGCATTTTTGGTCCGACTCGCTCACATCGGCCCCGCAGTTCGTGCACGTGAACGCAGCGGCCTTCCCAGCCTTCGTCCGTTCGGTCGCCTCTTTCCGTTCGGGTTTGGTGGGCGGCGTCTCCGGCTTGGCGGCCGGGCGGCCCGCCCGCATCACGCGCTCCCGGGCCCGCGTCATGTACCACCAGAGGAAGATGATGCCCAAGTAGAGGACGAGCTCAGCAGGGAACCCGCCTTGCACGGCGACGAGGTAGTAGAGGAAGAAGGCATAGAACGACCAGCCAGAGGCGATGATGGGCCCCGCGTCGCTCACGGTCTCCGTCCAATTCCGCCCTCGATCGTTCACGGAGAAACCGTAGATGTAGATGGAACCGCCAAGGGTCACGTTCCGCTCGTACCAGGTCCCGTTCCTCGTGTTCGGCGAGCTGATCGGCCCGGGGCTGTACGCCATCCGGTACGACGTTGGAGTGAATGCGAAACCGTCCACCGCGGTGAGATTCAGGGTGACGTTGAAGGCGTCGGGGGTGCCATTTCCGGCCGTGGTGAGGTTCACCCGAAAGGTGAAGGTCTGGCCGGGGACACCTCGGTACGGTTGCACGGTCCCATTCGTGAGGTTTAGGCCCGCGGCCGAGCGGAAGTCCGGAAAACTTCGGAGAGGGACCGCATTCGACTGCGCGAGGATCGCCTGGGTCGGCATCGCGGCGGCGACGAGGATCGCGATCATGAACACGAGGGCACCATTCCCCGCGAAGCGGCGGATCTTCCGTTCTCCGAGCCAATACGGGATGACGAAGACCAGGACGGGGATCAACAGGATGATGAGGCAGGAGATCGCGCTCGCGGTGAACAGGTACAGCTGCGCCACGATGATGCCGAGGACGACGAGGTAGATGATGCGGAACCAGATCGTCTTCCGGAACTTCGGCAGCCACGTTCGGAGGAAGGCGAGGAGCTCCTCGCGGTTCACGGGACGCGGCGATGCGGGGGCTCGATAAATAGATATGCGGCTCTCCCGGGGGATGCGTTCTCGGGCGGCGGGTTCACGGCCGAACCTTCTTATAGACTCGGAAAAATAGTGCGGGCCTTCGCCCGGAGGGCCAGTGACGAAAGTCATCATCGCGATTGGAGGGAATGCGCTCTTGCCGTCGGGCATGCCTGCGGAGGCGGCCGCGCAACGGCGGAGAATCGAGGAGACCTCGGCAGCCCTCGCGGACCTTGTGGCCCAAGGCCATGAGATCATCGTGACACATGGGAATGGACCGCAGGTGGGCAACATCCTCGTGCAGAACGAGGAGTCGAGGCATCTCGTGCCCGCGATGCCGCTCGATGTCTGCGGCGCGGAGAGCCAGGCCCAGATTGGATACTTGCTCGGCCAAGCGCTGCGGAACGAGTTCGGGTCGCGGGGCATCCGCCGGGGGGTCGCGTGCGTCATCACCCAGGTCCTCGTCGATGCCAATGATCCCGCGTTCGCGAACCCGACGAAACCGATTGGCCCGTACTATTCCCGAGAAGACGAGATCGTCGTGAAGCGGGCGAAAGGCTGGAAGATGGTGTACGACCAACGAGGCGGTTGGCGCCGCGTTGTTCCGTCCCCGCGACCGCTGGAGGTCATCGAGGCGGACGAGATCCGCCGGCTCATTGCCGGTGGCCAGGTCGTCATCGGTGCGGGAGGGGGTGGCATCCCGGTCGTCCGGAGGGATGGGCGGCTCGTCGGCGTCGAAGCGGTGATCGACAAGGACCTCGCGGCGGCCCTCCTCGGCCGGTCGATCGGTTGGACGCACCTCGTGATCGCGACGGACGTGCCGCAGGTCGCGCTCGATTACGGGAAGCCGTCCCAACGATTCCTGGATCAT
>VBMR01000152.1 GCA_005878325.1 Methanobacteriota archaeon
GCGGCCTCCGCAGGTGGAAAGTTCGCCGACGCATTCGTGCGGACGGCGGGAGCGACTTTCGCCGGGGCGCTCGTCTTCGTGGAAAAGGAAATCGGCTATGCACAGAGGGCCGTGAAACGTCGGAAGACGGAAGGCCGGTCGGACCGAAGGTCCTCCCGCAAAGAAGAGTGAGCCGCGGCCCCGATGGCGTCCTCCTCGAAAGCTACTTAGCGTTCGCCACGCTGTAGTCCTTCCGCCTCCGGGGTGGATTCAATGGGCAAGTCCGAGTACCTCAACTTCGTGAACGGCGCATGGGTGCCATCGCATTCGGAAGACACGTACACGGTGATCAATCCCGCGACCGGCGGCAAGATCGCCGCGGTGCCTCAGTCGGACGTGGAGGACACCCGCGCAGCGATCGACGCGGCCCGCGAGGCCTTCGACAAGGGAAGGTGGCCGCGCATGATCCCCGGTGACCGCGCGGCCGCGCTGTTCAAACTCGCGAACCTGATCGAGGCTCAGATGGATCGCCTCGCTCCGCTCGAATCCCAGAACCAGGGGAAGACGATCAAGCAGGCCCGCGACGGGGACCTCCCGTTCAGCGTGGACAACCTGCGGTTCATGGCGGGAGCCGCCCGCACCATGACGGGGCTCGCCTCCATGGAGTACGCGTATGGCGCGACGAGCGTCATCCGCCGCGAGCCGATTGGCGTGATCGGCCAAATCACCCCATGGAACTACCCGTTCATGATGGCGATCTGGAAGTTGGCCCCGGCCCTCGCAGCGGGGAACACGACCGTGCTGAAGCCAGCCTCCTTGACGCCGCTCTCGACGCTCGAGTTGGGAAAGCTGATCGAACAAGCGGGCCTCCCCGCGGGCACCGTGAATCTCATCACGGGACCCGGCGCCGTCGTCGGGAACGAGCTCGCCTCGAGTGACAAGGTGGACATGGTCTCGCTGACCGGCGACACCGCGACCGGGAAAGACATCATGGCCGCGGCGACGTCGAATGTGAAGAAGCTGCACCTGGAGCTCGGCGGCAAAGCGCCGTTCATCGTGTTCGACGATGCGAACATCGCCGCGGCGGCGGAGGGCGCGGTCGCGGCATCGATGGTGAACGGAGGGCAAGACTGCACCCAAGCGGCGCGGTTCATCGTCCACGAGAAGGCGTACAAGAAATTCCAGGACCGTTTCCTCGAGCGGCTGAAGACGATCCGAATCGGCGACCCGCTCCAGAGGTCGACGGACCTCGGACCTCTCGTGTCGTCCAAGCAGCGGGACAGGGTCGAGGAGTACGTCAGGATCGGCGAGGGCGAGGGCGCGAAGCTCGCCTTGGGAGGCAAGCGGCCGAAGGGCACGGCCTTCGACAAAGGCTGGTTCTACGAGCCCACGGCGTTCGTCGACACGGATCCCTCCATGCGCATCGCCCGCGAGGAGGTCTTCGGTCCGGTCGTGAATGTGCAAAAGTTCTCGAACGAGGACGAGGCGCTCGAGGCTGCGAACAGCGTCGTGTACGGACTCTACTCATCGGTCTGGACGAAGGACGTGCAGCGGGCCCATCGCGTCGCGAACGGGCTCCGCTTCGGCGCAGTGGAGATCAACGAACACTTGCCCATCGTCAGCGAGATGCCCCATGGCGGGTACAAGCAGAGCGGCTTCGGGAAAGATCTCTCCGTGTACAGCCTGGAAGACTACACGCAGATCAAGCACGTGTTCATCGACCTCACGGACGCGGTCCGCAAGCCGTGGCACTACCTGACGTTTGGAGATCCCACGTAGACCTGTGGGATTGTCGTAATCCGCCGAAGAGCCTCCAGCCGACGACCGCTGGAGTCGTTTTACGCGGTCGTGGGTTCCGCCGATTCGTATCGCGTCGCGGCGCGAGAGACCGAGGCCCGGCCGGATCTCAGCCGTCGCGCGAACAGGCGCCACGCGATGTGCAGCCCGCTCCGGAGGGGGAGCATCCTCGATGGCCCGATGCGGGGGGCGTAGTCGATCGGGAGCTCGGAGATCCGGGCCCGCGAGAGGCAGACGGACCCGAACAGGTCCGCTTCGAGATCGAACCCACCCGCATCCAGGGAAATCTCGCGGAGCGCATCCGCATTGAAGCCCCACATTCCCGTGCAGACGTCCGTCACGCGGACTCCGTAGAGGATGCGCGCGAGCTTGCTCAGGATTCGGTTCCCCATCGCGTTCAGCGGCGTCATCGCACCCTCCGCCATCTGACCGCGGAATCGGGATCCGAGGACCACATCGTTCCCGCGGGAGAGGGCCTCGACGAACTGCGGAATCGCCTCGGGCGGATACGTCCCATCGGCGTCGAACATGAGGAAGAACTCCGGATCGCGGGAGCCGCCGTCCGCGAGTTCCCGAGTCGTGAGCATGTGTCCGAACGCCTGGCGCATCCCGGTTCCCTTGCCGCGACCGCTTTGGACAAAAACGCTCGCCCCGCTGTCGCGGACGACTTCGAGCGTGCGGTCCGTCGAGTTGCCGTCGACGACCCAGACCGAGAGGCTGTAGCCGGACGCTTCGAGCTCGGCCTTGGGAATCCGAGCGAGCACCCGTCCAATCGCAGCATTGGGATGCCGTCCCCACGTTCTTCGGAGCGATGCCCGGGCGAGGACGCGCCGCATCGGGCTCCTCGACCACCGGGAAGATTTCGTCGAGGAAGGTCGCGTTCCGTTCCATCTGATAGGTGAGGAAGAACATGGCCCCGTACGAGTCGCCTCGCGGGTTCGACGCGACGACGTCGTCCTCGACGAGCTTGTCCAAGTGGTGCTTGACGGTCGTGTAGTGAAGGCCCAAGCTGCCCGCGATCTGGTTCGCGTTCAGGGGTCCATCGTGATGGAGCAGGCGAAGGATCCGGCAGCGATTCCGACCGCCCCGCGTCCGAGCGAGGAGATAGATGAGCGTCCGCCGGAACGGTGTGTTGAGCCGTTCGCTCCCGCGCGAGATGGTGGGTCCGGCCGGATCGCGTGATGCGCCCGGCCACGCCGCGGGTACCCGAGTGGGAATCTCCCTCGGCCTCTGCATTCCCATGATAGCCGCGAGTCGGGCGTGGGGGATATCTATCGCGTATGAATGCGCATACGACCGCACCACATCGAATGGTTCGAGTTGCAAAAGACTATAATCTACCAACCAATGACTTCTCATTCTCGTCAAAGTCCGATTCCGGGTCCTGGTGAGCTTGGTTGTCTAGCCGTACGGCGGTCACGCGCACCATCCGGCTTGACGGGGATACGGACCGGGCTTTATCCGCCTTGGCGGACAAGGAACGCGTGAGCGTCAACTTCCTCGTGAATCGCGCCCTCCGCAAGTTCATCGAATGGGACGTGTACGCGGAGAAGTTCGGCTTCCTGTCGATGCCCGCCTCCCTCATCACGAAGATGATGAGTTACCTGACGGACGAGGAGTCGAAGGAGATGGGGCGCTGGGCGGGCCAGAACCTGGTGAAGGACTTCCTCACGTTCTGGTTCAAAGAGGTCAGCGTGACCACGCTGGTCAAGGGCTACCCGGCGTTGGAGTCCAAGTATGGGAAGTCCTTCGAGTACGAGGAGCACGTCGACGGGGGACGCTGGACGATCATCCTGAAGCACGGCCGCGGCCTGAAGTGGTCCTTCTACTATGAAGAACTCCTCCGCTCCGTCTTCGAGCAACTCCTCAAGAAGGAAGTGAAGACAGAACGCACGGAAGACCAGGTCGTTGCACGATTCAGCGCAGTCTAGGGTCGTCGCGCGACCCCTAGGTCAGAATCCGGTTCTTGGGCGGATCCTTCGGATCTCGAGGAGTGCTGCCGTATCCGGATTGCTCCAACGCGGCTCGCTCGATCGCTTCCGCGAGCCAGCCCATCGTCATGCGGAGCCCCCCGGATCGTCTTTCGCGCCCATGCGTGTCGCTAGATGGGGGACCGTACCGCCCCCTCGGTCGTCCCGTGCCGGAATCGGGAGCAGAGTGTCCACTCAGGCAGCCTCGCGCTCGCGAGGCGGGACACGAACGAGCCCCGAATCTTCATTAGGCTAGCCTCTCGTAGAGAGGTTCTCAGACCACATCGCACCGGATAACCCGTATGCTTAGATTCCACCATGATTGCCCGGCCTTCGAGGCGATTCGCGCACCTACCTATGCCCAAAAGTAGGCCTTGCGAACGGCTCCCCGTCGGACGGGATCGACTCCCACCCGTCTGACGGGCGAGGGGGTCCTTGCGACCGGACCGCCGTGCGACCGCCACCATGCTTCGTTTCCCTCGGGGTCTCTCAGCCCAGTCTGCCACGAACATGAGGATGGATGATTCGAATCCCGCGCGGCCCGATATCGATCGGGATGGGTCCCATCTGGTGGTTCGTCCCGCGCATCTTGGTGATCTCGATGTATCGGACGCGGGCGTCGCCCGCGGCGAGAAGGCGGAAATAGATGACCCCGTCCGCGACGAATTCCTCCACCCCGGTCCAGGGGAACGCGCCGGAGGTTCCCTCTTCCGTGATCATGAGCGTCGTGCACCCGGAGGCGCCACCGACGATCTTGCCGAGGAGCACATGGGTGAAGGTCCGCAAATCGCCCACCGTCTGGAACGCGGGGGACATCGCTGTGAAGGAATCGATGACGAGGCGTTCCGTCTGGTTCTCATCGATCTCTCGGGCGATCTGCTCCCAAAGGGCCGGCAGTCCTTCCGCCGTCGGCGCGGGGATCTCAAGGAACGCGAACGTCTTCGACTCCATCAGCGGTTCGAACTCGAAGCCGATCCGGCGAGCGTTCCGAAGGAACGACTTCTCGCCCTCGAGCATAGAGACGTACATGCCCGCTTGCTTCAGTTTCTTCGCGCCATAGTACAAGAACTGCGAGCCGAAAATCGTCTTCCCGGTCCCCGGCTTCCCGGTGAGGGTGATCAAGCTGCCGACGGGGAAACCGCCTTCCAGCATCCCATCGAGCTCCATGAGCCCCGTGGCGGCCCGCGGCTCTGCCACCGATTCGGGCGTCCGCGCCACTGTGACTTCCGTCATGCGATGAGCCTCTTCTTGGAGCTTTGGATGGACCGCGTGATCGTCTCGAAGAAATCGGATTGCGGCGCCCTCCGGCGGATGTGCACCGGGAGCGGGACCGGCGGCTCTCCCGCGGGTTTCTCTTTTTCGAGCGGGACGTCCTGCAGCGGGATCAACTTGAATTCGGGGTACCCGTTCGAGAAGGAGAACATGAGGCCGTAGAACCCCGTGCGAGGCTTGACGCAGTAGAACACGAGCGTGCCCCAGCGCGTCGTGAGCACCAGGTGGATCTGGGAAATGTTCGCTACCTTCTCGGTCAGTTCGAGGTTCGGCCGCGCGAGGATCGACTGGATGTCGCGGTTCACCGCGACGCGTGCCGCGACCGTCGCAAGGAAATCCATCACCCCTTGTCCGTAGAAGTTCTCCACGGTGTCGAGGGCCATCACTTTCCAGATGATCTTACCCTGGTTCTTGAACCGGGTGTAGATCTCGAGCCACATCTCGAAGTCCTTCGACATGTCGAGGGAGAACTTGATGGCGACCGGGTCCTCGACGCGGTCGGTCGTGAAGACCCGCATGTTCGCATCGTACATGTCCTCCGAGAGGAACTGCGTCGCGAACAACCGGGACCGCTTCGGATCAAAATCGCTGTACGGGAACATCATCACGGCGTTGTTCGTCGCGAGGAAGTTCAGCAGGGCGGTCAAGGGCACGTACACCTGCGCTTCGAACGGCACGTCCCCTCGGATCTCCAGGAGCACGGTGGAACCGCGGGCGACTCCGCCGCCCAACAGGGCGTCGAGGTCTCGACTCCCGGTGGACATGTGCGTCTCCGTGTTGCGGACGGGCCGGAAGGTCGCGGTCTCGGCCGGCAGTTTGAACGTGAACGGCTCGAGGTACTGGAAGCGGCCGCCCGCCAGGGTGAATAGATACTGGTCCTGTCGGATCGGGACGCCGCGGAGTTTCCGGATCTCGAGCTCCCGCAGACGCCGGTCGTCAATCACCTTCTGCCGCAGGATGAGGATCGCGTCCGCGAGCTGGTCGAGCGTCGTGTTCGCCTCGGACGTCTCGCTCACGAGGATGAGTCGGGCCCCCGTCTCCTCGAGGACCGCCATCAGGGATTGCTCCACCTTCATCCGCGCCTCGGCGGGGATGTAATCCGAAATCCCCTCCCAGGAGTCGAGGACCACGAGGGGGTTTTCCATGTTCGACAGCAGCTCATGGAGCCCCGAGACGACCTTGTGTCCGACGACGAACTGGGTCGGATCGAACTCCAGGGTCGAGAAGAACTGCACGTTCCGTTCCCCCGCAAGCTTCGGGAACAGGGCGTGCTGGAACGCCAGTTTTTCCGGGTACGTCCGCGTGGAAATGTGGACGGCGTCGCCTTCCGAATGGAGGTGGGCCATCAGTTCGAGGGCGAGGTTCGTCTTCCCGGTCCCGGTATCGCCCTTGACAAGGAGGATATAACCCTTGCGCCGCAGGACCGCTTCCAACTCGGGAGGGACGGATCGACCGTCGGCTGACGCGTCTTGATTCTCAATCATGCAGCAACCGATCCTCCCGCGAAGTGAGGAATAAATGATGTGATTCCCCTAAAAGCTTGTAGTAACATATAGGTAACTACCGTAACTGACGCTGTCCCTCGCCGCCTCCCGCACGCGGAATCGGATGTGTGTTTCTGAAGCCTACGCACCGAGGTGATTCATTGGGGCTTATAAGCTTCGACTTTCATCGGCCAATGGCCCTATGGCGTGGCGTGGTTTGGCCCTCGTGCTCGTGTCGATTGCGGGCCTGATCTTTGCCCTGAAAGCCCCCGGGCTCGTCCTGCAAGGTTTCGTCGTCGCCTCCTTCGGCCTGCTCGGCGTGTTCGCCGCCCTGCTCGTCGTCGGGCGCAACCGCTCGGTCCGCCTGGATCGATGGACCCCGATGATCGCGGACGGAATCCGAGGGATCAAGAACCTCGCATCGATCGCCCGCCCGGTCCCACCCGCGGCGAATCGCGAGGACCGGATCGAGGTGGTCCCGTGGGACGCGGAGGAGCCCAAGCCGGTCGCGACCCTGGATGAGCATGCGACCGCCCGCCACCTCATGGACCGGCTCGTGCCTCGGGTCGCGGAGGTGATCGACGAACTGGGTCCCCTGTCGCCGCGGGAGGCCATGACGGAGCTGCAACGGGAAGGAAACGAGCTGCGGTCCCTCGCTCGCCTCCTCCGACTCGACCTGACGGCGTACGGGAGCCGGATCTCGCGGGGCCTCGCGGCGGCGCGGGCGGGACGATTCGAAGAGTGCGCCCTCGCGCTCCAGGTGGCGAACGAGCGCCTCCGGGCAGATGTCCAGGAGGCCCTCGAGAAGGAATTGCCCCGCGTCCAATCGCACGTCTCGTTTCGACGCTGAATCGCGGGACGTGTCCTCATCGACGGCGGAGCGGCACGTTCGACCCGAAGCTCGCCTTTTCGAAACCGACGCGTAGCTACGCCGCAGGCTAGTGTACGGCCTCGGTGCGCGCGGTCGTGCCGGAGCTGAGACGGAGGTACAGGAACACGGGTTCTCCGAGCTTCGCCACCGTGAGGCCTCGGTCCGTGAGCGAATACGTCACCCGGGGAGGCCGCGACGGCTTCACGTCTCGCCGGATCAGGCCGGTCTCCTGCATGCGGGTGAGCTTGCTCGACAAGACCCGGGAGCTGATTCGGCCCAGGCCCCGTCGGATCTCCTGGAAGCCCGCCCCCTGGCGCACATACAACAGGGTGAGGATGTCAAGGGACCACTTGCCGAAGACGGTCCGCGCGATTTCGACGTTCATCGCGACCGGATCGAGCAACGCGAGGGATCCGCCGTTCCATCCGGCGTCCCGCAGGATCTCGCGGGAGAACCGGGAGCAGGTCTCGACGAGCTCCGCGAATCGGCGCTCGACCTTCTGGGGTTGCGGCTCGACGCGGACTTCGGTCGCGGGCTCGGAGGAGGTGAGCATGGTCCTAACCAGGGACGCGGCACGCGGGGGAAGGGTAGTAAGGGGGTTGCAATGACTTGTGTTCACCTTGATTATCGACGAAATGCTTTGTTACCGAACGGATACGGGGCCTAGATGCGGTTCGACGCCTCAGCGAGAGTTGGGATGCCGCGAGGGTACCACTTAGACCGCAAGGACCGTTCCGCCCGGCCCTCGGTGGCGACCGTCGTCACCCTCGTGCTGGCCATGACCCTCGGGGGATTCGTCACCGCTGTCTCTGGACTCGGATCCGCGATGGACCGCCACTTCGCCCTGTATGCCACCACCATCGGGGGATGGGGGACGGGCCCGGGAGGGGAAACGAACCCGGGGCCCGCCCTCGCGGTCGTGAGGGGCGACCACGTGAGCGTGGACCTGACGTCCGAGGACGGCCTCGATCACGGCCTGTTCATCGACTACAACCACAACGGCCTGGCCGACCCCGGCATCGACTACATCTCTCCGACCACGACGTCGACGACCTCATTCAGCTTCGACCCCAACCAAACGGGCGACTTCGATTATTGCGACCAACTCGTCCTGCTGAACTGCGGCCGTTGGTCGACGAGGGATCCGAACCGGGCGCCCACCGCGACCATCGAGTCTCCGACGACCGGGACCTCCTGGACCGGGGGGGTCGCCCACGATATCGTGTTCAATGTCTCTGACCCCGACGGCGATCCCGTGACCGTCTCCCTCTCCTACAACTACAGCGGAGGGCAAGGCACCATCGCAGGCCCGTTCCTCGCGGGGCCGAATCCGAACCGCTACTCCTGGACGCCAACGGGGTTCCACTCTCCCGATACGGTCGTCCACCTGGTCGCCCAGGATTCGGGCGCACTCTCCACAACCGTCGATACGCCGGCCTTCGAGGTCGATTCGACCATCCCGACGATCGTCTCCACGACGCCCGCCCGAGGCGCGACGTTCGTCGATCGAGCGATCGGAATCACGGTCGCCTGGTCGGAGGACATGAACGCCGCAAGCGGGAATCCGGATTCATTCGGCGTGCGGGTTCAAGGCGGCCCGTGGATTCCGGGGACCGTGGCCTGGTCGATTGGAAACTCGGAGATGACCTTCCGGCCGACGTCGTTGCTAAGTGCTTCCACGACGTATGAGGTCGTGGTGAACGCGACGGCGAGGGACTCGTCGGATCCGGGGAATGCATTCGATGGACCGGACATGTGGACCTTTGCGACGGGCGCGGGAGCGGATTCGAATCGCCCGAACTTCCTCGGCGTGTCCGCGGATCCGCCCCAGCGGTACTCGGACACCCCGGTGAACCTAACCGCGGACGTCCAGGACGACGTGGGAGTGACCGGGGTGAGCGCCAACATCACCGGGCCTTCGTTCAGCGAGAACGTCACGATGGAGTACCTGTCGGGGACCCGCTGGTACGTGAGCCAGACCTTTGTGGAAATCGGAACCTATGACGCGGTCGTCTGGGCGACCGACAACGCGGGCAACGCCGCCTCCCAACCGCTGACTTTCGACATTTCCCCGCGCGGCAACCCGAACATCCCGGACGATCAGCCCGCTTCGCCCGACGGGTCCGACCGTCTACCGAGATGGTCCGGAAACCGGCCGCACCTACTTGTACACGGTCACGGCGGTGAACGCGACGGGGGCCGAATCGCTCTTCGCGCCCGCGTCCCGGGTGACGGTCCCTCCGTATCAGCCTTCCCCGCTCCTGACCCCGGTCCCATGGGCGATCGCGGGGGTCACGTTGGCGATCATCTTGGGGGTCCTGTATGGCACGATATGGCGACGCAAGCCCGCATGAACGCGCCCCATCCCCCGAAGTCCGGTCGACGGCCCGGATGTGGCCCTTCATCCTCACGGTCTGTTTCGGCATCGTGTTCATGGGCATGGCCGATCTCGCCTGGCTGACGGCCATCAACACGACCGGCCCTTCCTTCACGTCGGGGACGTCCGCGCAAGTTTACACGGCGTCCCTGACGACGGCCACGATCGCCACTCTGATTTTGGCCTCGCTCGCGGCGAGCCGCCTCGCCCGTCTCGAGTCGCGAATGCAGGCCGAGCGGTTGCGCGACTCGGATCTCGTCGCCACCGAGCCAGAACCTCCCGCGCCGGTCGCAACTCGAGTCGTCGCTCCTCCGGAAGGGTCCGAGGACCCGGACGGGCTCGACCAGATCCTGGCGGAAATCGGACGGTACGCCAACGGACCCCTCGTCGAGGTCCGGGAGAAGCCCGCGGTCCGGATGACGCCGGCGGCGCCCTCTCATTCCTCGATTCCGACGCGTATGACGGAGGAGTCCCGTGACCGCAACCCCTCGCGGCTGGCCCTCCGTCGCGCCCGGCGTCTCGTGTGGCAGAGCGTCGCGGGACCGCTCGTCATGTTCCTCATCTTCATCGCCATCTCCGGCGCGATGCTCCCCGCGACCGGCGGGTTCGCCCAGACCCACTACCAGCTCAACACGGGACTGATCCTCTTCCTCGGATACGGCTGGCCCTTCCTCGTCGCATGGACGCTCGCCGCGATCGCCGTCCTGAATATCGCCGTGCGAATTGAGGCGAACGTGCCGGCCGAGCGGGCTCCGGGGAGCCGCTCTCGGCGGGGTTCCTGAACCGCGAACGGGACCCCGAAAAAATCCCATCTCTTGTGCACCCGGCTCCCTAGAGGTCCGGGTCGGGACGCAGAGTCGGTCAAATAGGGCTGAGGCGAAACGAATCACAGCGAATTCTGTTGGCGCGTTCGCCGCCTGAGTTACTCTCGCAATTGATGGGGGGTAGGAGGGATGCGTGAGGTCGCGTAGGAGGACGCGGCATGGACTCACCTCGAGATGGCTGCGCTACGACCACGGATCTCACAGACCTTGAACAGGAATGGCGCACGAGCAATCGGTGGACCGGAATTGAGCGGCCGTACACGGCGCGGGACGTGGAACGGTTGCGCGGTTCCGTTCGGCTTCGGCACACGCTCGCGGAACTCGGGGCGGAACGCCTGTGGAACCTCTTGCAGAGCGAGCCGTACGTCGCGGCCCTCGGCGCCCTCACCGGGAACCAGGCGATCCAACAGGTCCGAGCCGGCCTCTCCGCGATCTACCTGAGCGGATGGCAAGTCGCGGCGGACGCGAACGACGCCGGGCAGATGTACCCGGACCTGAGCCTGTATCCCTCAGACAGCGTGCCCAACGTCGTCCGGCGAATCAACAACGCCCTTCGCCGCGAGGACGAGAAGCAGCACATGAGCCATCGGGACGACGTGAATTGGTTCGCGCCGATCGTGGCGGACGCCGAGGCGGGCTTCGGAGGTCCCCTCCATGCGTTCGAGATCACGAAGGCGATGATCGAGGCGGGTGCCGCGGGCGTCCACTTTGAGGACCAGCTCGCTGCCGCGAAGAAGTGCGGCCACCTCGGCGGCAAGGTCGTCGTGCCCACGGAGGAGTTCATCCAGAAACTGGTCGCGGCGCGCCTCGCCGCGGACGTGATGGGCGTTCCCACGTTGATCGTCGCCCGCACCGACGCGAACAGTGCGCGGCTGATCACGAGCGACGCGGACCCGCGGGACCGGCCGTTCCTCGGGGAGGAGCGGACGAAAGAAGGCTACTTCCAGATGAAAGGGGGGCTGCGGGCCTCGATCGCGCGAGGCCTCGCCTTTGCGCCCTATGCGGATCTGCTTTGGTGCGAGACGGCCAGCCCGGACCTGGAGGAGGCCCGGATCTTCGCGGATGCGATCCATGAGCGGTTCCCCGGTAAGCTCCTCGCCTACAACTGCTCTGCCTCGTTCAACTGGAGGAAGAAGCTGGATCCCACGGGCATCGCACGGTTCCGCTCCGAGCTCGCGGCGATGGGCTACCGGTTCCAGTTCGTGACCCTCGCAGGATTCCACACCCTGAACCTCTCCATGTTCCGTCTGGCTCAGGACTACAAGGCGAACGGCATGGCTGCCTACGCGGCGCTGCAGGACGAGGAGTTCGCGGCGCGCGAAGAAGGGTACCGCGCGGTCGAACACCAGGCGTTCGTCGGGACGGAATACTTCGACGAAGTGAGCCAGGTGATCTCCGGCGGATCATCGTCCACGTTGTCGATGGACGGTTCGACGGAACGGGACCAGATGACGGAGCCTGCCCCGATCAAGCGGCTCGCGTCCTCGTGAGGGTCGCGGTCCGGCGGATGAATCCGTCGTCTCGGTACTGACGTTCGGAAAGGGAATGCTCCCGGCGGGATTCGAACCCGCGTCTGAGGCTCGAAAGGCCCCGATCCTTGACCGGACTAGACTACGGGAGCGGACCGCGCGGTTAGCGGAGGGCCGCATAAATGCTTTTGGAACTACCCACGTCGGTGAGTCGAACAACAGAAACTAGATGGGCGCTCCTGCCTTCGACGGCCGAATGCCTCGTCGCCCGGCGACGATCACGGAACTCGCGTTCTTCGTGTGCGGAATCCTCATCATCTTCGTCGGTTGGATTTCAGACCTCTTCGGCCTCTTCGAGGTGGGGTCCTCCGGCGCGGGACATGGATTGGCCGACAAATTCCCGCTGAGGTTGTTCATGACGATGTTTGGGGTTGCATTCGCGACGATCGGCATCGGGTTCGAAAACTTCCCGCAAATCCTCAGCGACAACGAGGCCGCGACACGCTACATCGTCGCCCTCCTGTTCCTGGCGGATGGATCGTTGCACCTCTATGCCTTCACGGACCACCTCGGTGATCCATTCCCGGCCGCATTCTTCGCCGTCGTGTCGGTCCTCCAGATCGCGGCTGCCTTCGTGATCCCCTACGCGGGCCTGCGACTCGATCCGGTCTGGCTTGCAATTACCGGGTTCCTCATTCTCGCGTACGTCGTTACGAGGACCGTTGCGGTGTGGCCCATCGGAACCGTGGAGGAAGTTGACCCGCTCGGCCTCGTCTCCAAATTCGTCGAGGTCCTGACGGTCCTCGCCCTTTGGTCCCGCATCCGAACGGAGCGCGCGGCTCGAGCGACACCATCCGATAGAAGGCCGGCCCCCGACCGCTGACGGATCAAATTTCCCCGGCGACTTCCTTCGCGAGGAGCCGATATTCTTGTTCCTTCATCGCCGCGGGGTTCGCGGATATCAGGAGGACCGAATCGCTCAGCACGATCTTCTCATTCACTTTCTGGAGGAACCGCAAGATCGATCCGAATCCGTTCTGCGAGATCATGTATTCGAGGCCCTCCAGCAGGACGGCCGCGTTCCCGCCTTCGTCCGCGAAATCGGAGATTGCCGAGGCGATGTCGACCAGCGCGCTCGGTTCCGCAACCGCCATGCCCCGAGCCTTGGTGCCCGCGGACTTCGAGAGCCAGATGAATCCGGCCTCTTCGATCCGGTACCGTGACCGCAGGTCATCCGGATGGATCCGAGTGATGCAGAGGCCGCGCCCGTTCGTGCGGAGGAGGTCCGAAAACAGGCGGAACACGCGCTCGGCCTTGGGCTCGCGGACGAGGTAGGCCCCGCGCCGCCCGACCTCCCGCTCCGACGTCAGCTCGCCTCCGCCGACGATCGGGATGCCCTCCTCCTCGCGCAGGCGGGCCTCCATCGCTTCGACGTCGCGGTACAAGACCGCGAGCTTGGACTTGGCCATCACGCCCAGTTCCGTGGACGAGTATCCGCGGGTCGTGAGCGAAGCGATCTCCCGCCACGCGGCCCGGAGACCTTCCTCGAAGCCTTTCAGAAAGGACTTGCGCTTCTCGTCGTCGCCCATCCCTGTGGAACGGCTAAGGCCCCCGCCGGCGTATAGAGATTTCGCGCGAAGCTTATCCGATGTACCCGAGGTCCTCACGCTTGTCCGGGGTCTCGGGCGCGGCCTCGATGTCCTTGAGCTTCGACGTGATCTGATCGATCTGCTTCGCCTTGTTCTCGAGCTCGTTGAAGGAGATCTCGATGTCCAGATACTTCGTGAGGACGTCGAGCACGGCCTGCGCGCTCTTCGGGTCGACGAAGTAGCCGGAGGTCTCTCCCATCAGGCAGACCGCGTTCATGTCGTACAAGCGACCGAGGCCCAGGAGCAGGCCGCTCGCGCCGACGATCCCCGCGCCCGGCTCGCCCCGCGCGAACACGACCCCGTACTTCTCCATCTCCTTCACGAGGTCCACGCCCGTCGCGGCGCCGAGGACCCGCGGCTTCGTGACCATGCGACCCATGCCATACCCGCCCAGGGTGAAGATGCGACGCACGCCGAGCTTCTTCAGCTCCCGCAGGATGAAGTCGCTCAGCTCGTATTGCCCCTCCGGCGTGAGGCCCTGGTAGTCTCCCGTCAGGAGAACCAGGTCCCGGCCCGGTCCGCGCTTGACGTAATGCATCTCGTTGTTCACGAGCTTCACCTGACCGTCATCCTGGACGAGCACTTGGGGAGGGAAGTACTTCGAAAAGATCTCCGCGAACTTCACGGCCTTCAGTTCGTCCTTCAGGTGTTCGGCCGCGAGCTTGCCGACGTTTCCGATCCCGGGCAGGCCCTCGATGAAGATCGGGTCGTCGAGCTTCGGATGGTCGAGGTAGCGAATCGCGATGTTGTCCATGCTGGCTCACCTCTCCAACCGATGGATTCGCTTAAGTTTGCGCCTGTAGGCGCCGTACCGATCCTCGGGGGAATAGCGGGGAGGCATCGGACTCCCGGTCGGCTGGCCGCAGGAGGGGCACATGTCCTTCAACGTGTATGCGCCACACGCCCGACACTTCTTCATCACGGAGCGCATCGACTCATTCCTTTCGGTGGAACTTCGCCTCGCCGCCCTTCGCGGTCAGGGCTTTGATGACCCGGCCGGCCGCCTTCTGCATCTCCTCTTCGGCCGTCTTGTAATCCGGCGCCCGCACCACGATGCGGTAGCGTGGGGCCCCGATGTACTGCACCTTCACGGTGGGGCCCTCCCCCTCCACGACCGCCTTGTGCAAGGCCTCTTTGATGTGGACCGCGCCGTCCGGACAGAAGTCCGTCGCCTCGACGAATCCGTCGATCGACACGTGGGGCGGGATGATGTTCTCGCGCGCGACCTCGATGAACGTCTTGACCCAGGGGCCCGTGAACCCCTCGTCCTCGAGGGCGCGTTCGTCCATCACGCTCTCCTCGAAGGCCCGGTACAACGTCCCGAACGAGTCGAGGATGTCGTAGCCGAATTCCTCCCAGCACGCTTCCACCGTCTTGCCGAGCCGCTGGGCCACGATCCCCAGGAGGTTCTCCGCCTTCTGCTCGTTCTTCCACTCCTGGATCTTCTCGCGGCGCTGGTGTTCGTTGACCGCCTTGAGCGAGAGGTCGATGTGGCCCTTCTCCTGGTCCACCTTGAGGACCTTGCAGACGACCTTCTGTCCCTCGCGGATGTAATCCCGGATGTACTTGATCCAACCGGACGAGACCTCCGCGATGTGGACGAAACCTTCCTTGTTCTCGTACTCGTCCAGGGTGACGAAGGCCCCGAAGTTCTTCACGTTCGCCACGGTGCAGACGACGAGGTCGCCCTCGTCCGGCCATTGGTAGCCGCGGTCCCGTTGGGCCGCCTTCGCCTCCGCCATTACTCGAGGACCCCCAGGACCTCGCCGCGGATCGTGGCCTTCCCGCCCGTCGGCTTCGCGACCGTGGCGCCGCAGACCGCGCACAGGACCACGCTCGCCGCTCGGTCGAAGACCACCTGTTCGTTCCCGCAGTCCTCGCACTTCACCCGGAGGAAGCGGCTCGTGGGTTTCGGGATCACCGGTGCACCTCCACGAGCTCGAACTTCTTCGCGCGGATCCCGGGACGCTGGAAGGCCTTCTTGCACTCGCGGCAGCGGAACCGGAGATGGATCTTCTTCGTGGGCTTTTCCCGGCCCTCGGGCTTCGGACGTGGAAAGCCCCCGTATCCGGCGGTCACCCGGCGGAATCGCCTCTGGCCCGCCCGAAGCTCCGACCGTGGGCGGTTCTTCACCCGCTCGACTTCGAGCTCGCGATGCGTGCGACAGAACGGGCAGTAACCGCGGATTCGCTGGGGCATCTTCATGGAACAGTGGACCGGGCGCCGTAACAGTGGAAACCTGCTATTAAAGGGTTGCTGGGTGACGAAGTCCGCGCGACGAATCGATCGCGGACGGACCGACGCGGGCCTGTCAGCGAGGCTTCGCGGCCGCGAGGTCGCCTCGTTCCGTCGCCCCGACGG
The DNA here is from genome assembly GCA_005878325.1 of Methanobacteriota archaeon. Taxonomy (GTDB): domain Archaea; phylum Thermoplasmatota; class Thermoplasmata; order RBG-16-68-12; family RBG-16-68-12; genus RBG-16-68-12. Next base: position 16,054 of record VBMR01000152.1, read on the forward strand.
TTCTTCATAGGAAGAAATATATATTGCTAGAATAATAAATGGCGGGGGAACCCGATGAGTAGGGAAGTCCGTCTGAGCCGCCGGGACGAAAACCTGGTGGACCTGCTCATCGAGACGGGCCTCTCCCGGAACATCGCGAAGACCCTCGTGTTCCTTTCGAAGCGGGAGGAGACGACCTCCGTCGAGATCGAGAAGGCGACGGGCCTGCGGCAGCCCGAGGTCAGCATCGCCATGCAGGAACTGCGGCGCCGGAAGTGGGTCGACAAGCGCGACATCAAGAAAGAGGGGAAGGGCCGTCCCGTCCACTCGTACCGGTTGAGCGTCCCTTGGTCGGAGATCCTCGCCCACATCGACCGCGAGGAGTCGGCGAAGATCGAGCGGATCGAGGCGAACCGCAAGAAGCTCAAG
>VBMR01000255.1 GCA_005878325.1 Methanobacteriota archaeon
AGAATCCGAATCGTTTGTTCCTCGGAAATCGAGCGCAAGATCTTGACCGGAATCGAGTATCGTAACCAAGGATCAAGAAGAAGCGCCCGGTTCCAAACAAGGTATTGCTTCGCTATCCCTCGAATGAATCCTCGAGGCCCTCGGTGACCTGGGTTTCCCCAATCCAACAAACGCCTCGCGAAACCCACCACGCGTGGAATTTTCCGAGACCACGAGGCCGATTCCCTCGATGGATCTTCTAGATTCACGGGATCCCTCCCGACCTGTGCTTATGGGCTTCGCGCAAGCGCCTTGATCTCTCTTGCCAACTCGACCGCGCGCTCAGTCCGCGAACGTCGGGTTCTGTTGACCGGCCAACGGCCCGGCGAGGGACCGATTCCGATGTCAATCGTGTTCTCGTCGATTATCTTTGACAAGTCCAGACGGACCCAATTTCGGGTTTTCATGAGGTCCCATTCTCTCCGGAGCAGTCGGAACAGCTTCTCTCGCTTTGGGTACCGGTCGGATCGAAAATCTGCGCTGCCTTCCGCCCACGGCTCCTTGAAGTGTTGGCCTAGTGGCAAAGGATACCACCGGATGGAGTCCAAGTTTTGGAGTCGCATCCACATGTCAACATCCTCGTTGGTGTTGAGGCTTCTGCGGCCTCCGATTGCGGCCCACTGCTCGCGTGGGAAGATTCCACAGAACATCGCTTGGACGGAGAATTGCGAGAAGTTTTCAAAGTATGCCTCGGTAAATCGTCGGAGAAGGTTCGAGTAGACGACGTCGGTATCCACCACCATGACATATTCGCCCTGCGATCGGACGAAAGCAAGTTGGCGTCCCTCCCCCATCGTACACCGAATCTGCTCGACGTGAAGGTTGGAGAACCGATGCGACCAATCCTGGAGGATGGTCCAACTTCCGTCGCTCGAGTGGTTGTCGATGAGCACATACTCGAAATCAATTCCATCGAGCTCGTGAAATACCGAGTCGAGATGCTGCCCCAGCGAGCGCGCGCAGTTGTAGTTCGTTGTGCAAATGCTAAGTTTCATGCGAGGACCTGTTCGACGATGCTCCGAACCGCCTCGAGTCGCCGCTCAAGACTGAAATGAGCCGTAATCCGTTCTCGTGCCGTCGACCCCTTGGCCGACTCGAGTGCATCGCGAATGGCCTCGGCGAGGGCGCGGGAGTCGCCGTACGGAGCGTAGAAGCCCGTGTCCCCAACGACCTCTGGCATCGCGCCTGATTTCACGACCACCGGCACGCAACCGCTTGCCATGCCCTCGGCGAGTGCCAAGCCGAATCCCTCAATGTAGGAAGGCTGGGCGTATACCTTCGCGCGGGACAGTAAGCCGACTAGCTCGGGCTCTGGCAGCCAGCCGGTAAACGTCATGTTGGGACCGGCAATTTCAGCCAATTTGTCTTTCGCGTCATCGATCTGGCGTCCGACCAAGTAGAATCTTACCTCGGGCACGAGATTGGATGCTTCTGCAAATGTGGCGAGTCCTTTTCTTACCATGTTTTCTCTATTGATGTTCGCTACACAAACGACGATATCTTCCTTGGACTTCGGGTGGAACTTATTCACATCTACCCCGAGGGGAACCGATTCTACATCGCAATGGGGCGCAAGGCCTCGAATCGTGCGCTCGCTCCAGGAAGAAAAGGCGAGGACCCTGTTGGCCGTGGCGAGCGCTAGCCGAGCCGTAATCAAACCTCGGCCTTTCAAGAGTCGACCATACCCAATTTCCGACAAACCCGTAACGTCCCATCCGCCGGAAACCAAGATCGCGGCTCCTCCTGTAAGTCGCGCCAAAGTGTTGGCCATGGCCGCAAAACCGAGGGCAAACCAACAGAACACGAGATCGGACTTGGGGACTTTCGCCGCGAGAGAGGGATAGTTTGGCGTCCCTGAAAAGTAGAACGGTGTCACATTACAAAACATTCCGAGCAGTTCGACCTCAATTTTTCGTTTGTCAAAGTGTTTCCGAAATTGCGTCTGGTTGCCGACCGTACTTTTATACGCGAACCGATACACGCTTCGGGATCGGAATAGCGGCTTCAGATGAAATACGGCGAGAGGCGGGAGGAGGCTCAGCGTCTGAGAGGCGAAGGATCTTGGTGGGGACCTCGTGGACCGCAACATCAACGGTTGTGGGCGTAATCATCGGTCTGGTTTCCCGACCTCTGCTCGTTGCGTTCGTCGGAATCGACGGCTACGGAGTGTGGGCGTCAGCTATCGCAGTGGCTTCGATGTTTAGCCTCGGAGGCGATCTAGGCGTGGCAAGTGTCCTTCCGAAAATCATCGCGGAGAGCAGAGGGCAAAAGAAAGACGAAGGGACGATCGCAAGCAGCAGCTTGCTCTTCGCAGTGTTCACGGGTGCAATCGCTAGCGTAGCCCTCATCCTGTCGTCGCCTTTCATCGGTCAGCGGATTGCATTCCCGGATTTTCCCCTCCTACTCCAGATCCAATCCATCCAAATGCCTCTCAATTTCGGCATCGGCTCGCTGTTTGCGCTCCTTCAGGGGGGCCGTTCGTTCAAGGAATATTCCATCAGCACGATCCTCCTTGCAAGTTCAAACTTGCTCCTCATGATCGTGTTCCTCGCGCTGGGCGCTGGACTCATCGGAGTCATGGTCGCATCTCCTCTCTCGACATCCATCTTGTTCGCCCTACTGATCGTCCTCAATCGAAAG
>VBMR01000064.1 GCA_005878325.1 Methanobacteriota archaeon
CTCTCGTGGATTCCCGAGGAAGTGGCCCACCGGGCGGGCATCCGCCCGACGGAGGTCCGCAAGTTCCGGTTGGCCGATGGGCGAGAAGTTGACCGGCCGGTCGGAGAGGCCATCATCGAGTGCGAGGGGTTACGCGGGGCGACCCGGATCGTCTTCGGTCGGCCCGGCGATGGGTCCGTGCTCGGGCTCCATGCCCTCGAGGGCTTAGGCTTGGAAGTCGACCCGGGTGCGCGAGCGCTCCGACGGACGGACGCGTTCTTGGCTTTCGCATCGGCTTAGAATTTTGCGCGATTCGCATCCTCCCCTCTATTCCTTCAGGCCCGCGAGCCCCAGGCTCGCTTCGTACAGGCGTCGGGCGACGTCCCGGTCCTGGGCCTTCGGGGGCATCGCGTGGACCGCGCGGTCCCGGAAGTACTGGCCGGTCAGCGATGACGCCGCAGGAGACGCGGCGAGGTACACCGGCGTCTCCGCCCCCTTCGCCGGCTTCTTGAAGAAGATCCGGACGAACCGGAAGATGGCGGGCGAATCCTGCCCGCCCAGGTTCGTCTTGATCACACCGGGATGGCAGGCGTTCACCGTGACGCCCGTCCCCTCGAGTCGCCGCGCGAACTCCGCGGTGAAGAGGAACTGCGCGAGCTTCGACTGCCCGTACGCGGTGTAGCCGCGGTACTTCTTCTCCCCCTGGAGGTCGTCGAAATCAATCGTGGCGCGCGTGCCCGCGGTCGAGGTGACGTTCACGATGCGGGACGGCGAGGAGGCCGTCAGCTTGTCCAGGAGCAGGTGGGACAAGAGGAACCCCGCGAGGTAGTTGACCGCGAACTGCCGTTCGAGTCCGTCGGGCGTGAGCTCGCGCTTCCACGTGAAGACGCCCGCGTTGTTCACGAGAGCGTCGAGCCTCCGGTAATCCTGGCTGAACTCCTCCACGAAGGACTGGATCGAGGCCTGGCTCGCGAGGTCGACGATCATCAGGGTGACCTTGGAATTCTTGGATTCCTGGACGACCTCCCGCTGGGCCGCCCCTCCACGTTCCGCGTCTCGGCACGCCATGACGACGGTCCCTCCGAGCCGAGCCAACCCGAGGGCGGTCGCCTTTCCGATCCCCGAGTTTGCACCGGTCACGATCCACACGCGGTCCTCGATCGGAGTCGTCCCGATGGCGGCCATGGGCGGTGCCCCATCCGGTGCCAACCTAAATGGATTGCTCCCCTTGCAAGTTCGCCCCCTTCCGCGGGACGGCGAAGCCTTTCGGCGGCATACCTCCACTTAGAGGTATGAAAAGGTCCGGGTCGCCGGCCGGTCCCCGGGAACGAAGTCAAAATCGAGAGTGGCGGGCAAGGGCTTATCGTCCCTGGCCCGCGTCGGCGCCGCCTCGATGGTCGAAGCGGCCCAGTGGTACTCCCTCATCTCGATCGCGAGCAGCTCCATCGCGCTCCTGCTCTCCGCGTATGTCGTCCGCAAGATCCCGAACCGGCGCGCGGGGGATACGTTCGTCCTCGCGATGGTCTTCTTCGTCCTCGCGGGGTCGTTCGCGTACCTGTTGCGCACCTCGACCCTCGACTACTACGGGCAGAACTCGGGCCCCCTCGCGATCGCGCGGCTGTTCTACTTCTTCCACATGCTCGCGGTCGGCTTCACGGCGTCGTTCATCGGCCAGTACTTCCTCGGGTTCGCCCTCATGCGACGGCGGATCGTGAACCTCTTCCTGCAGGTATCCCTCTTGGCCGTCGCGATCGGCGTCACGATCCAGGTCAACACCCTGGAAGACGAGTACGGCGGGATCGGCGTCGTCGTGGGGGATGTGGCCGCGACGGGAAGCCTCGCCCTGTTCGCGACGATTTTCATGTCGACGGCCCTCGCGGTCCTCGTCCGCACACTGATCCGCAACCGCGACCCGATCGTGCGGCGGCAGACGATCCTGATGACGGCCGGGGTCGTGGCCCACGGCATCGGGGCCGAGACGTACGCGTTCTCGCGGATCTTCATCGACTTCTATCCGCCGCCCTTCCTGACGATTACCGCGCTTGGGATGGCCGCCTGCTTCGCCGTCGCGGTCCTCCGGTACAAGATGCTCGTCCTCACGCCGCAAAAAGAGGAGCCCCAGTCCCTCCCTCGGCGCTTTCCTCTCAAGAGTGGCCGCGCCTATGTCGTGCGCGAGCGGCGCCCGAAGATCGTCTTCCTCGCCCTTGGAGAAGCGGTCCGAAGCGGGTTGCCCGGGTTGATCCTCACGCGGCGCGCCCCGATCGAGGTGCGGGAGGACTATGACCTGCCCTCCACGCCCATCGTTTGGCTCACGAGTACGCTGGGCCAGAACCACATGCCGCCGACAGATCTGGACGCCTTGGAGCGTCTCGTTCGCGAGTTCCTCTCCGGGCGACCGCAGGGGGTCGTGGCGATCGAAGGGCTCGAGTACCTGACGACGTACAACAGCGCGGGGCGCGTCGTTCGGGCGGTGCACTCCCTGCGCGACCTCGCGACCGCTGGCGGCGGCATCCTGATCGTCAGCGCCGACCTCGGAGCCGCGGACGAATCGGTGGCTCAGGTCCTGGAGCGGGAGTTCGAGCCCCTCGAGCTCCCTCGGACCGCCGGGTATCGGGTCGAGGACGTCTTCGTCATCGAGGGGAATGGACTCTTGCTGGCCCATACCTCCCGCGACGAGGCGCCGGAGGTCGATTCCGACGTCATGGCGGGAATGCTCACGGCGATCATGAACTTCGCTCGGACGTCCTTCGCGTCCGGGTCCGACGAGCTCCGCCGTCTCGAGCTCGGGGAGACGACGGTCGCGATCGAGCGGAGTCCCCGCCTGATCCTGGCCGTCGCGGCGACGGGCGAGCAGCCGAAGGAGAACCGCGAGGAGATGCGGGCCTTCCTCGATCGCGCGGAGCGGAGGTACGGCCCCCTCATCGCGACCTGGTCGGGGGACGCGGCCGCCTTCCCGGGCCTCCGGGCGATGACGAGCCGATTGTTCCTGTAGGCTGCCTGATTGCTCCCAAAAGTAATCTCGTCACCTATGTAGTCCCAAAGCGAAAGGGTTACATCGGAGACCCGTTTCGTTCGAAACCAATCCATGTCCGAAGAATCTGGGTCGGAGGGAGAGAAGGCCAAGTCGACCGCCGACGACGTGAAACCACCGGTCGCCGAGACGGCCGCGCCCGCTGACGCAACGTCCCCGTCCGCCGAGGCGCCTCGCAAGCCCCCGTCCCGGCGGAACTTCATGAAGGCCGCGATCATCGGCGGGGCCAGCGCCGCCGCGGTCGGGGCGGGCTGGACGTTCCTCGTGTCTCCGCGTCTCACGACCTCCGCCATCCCGCCGGTGCCCTACGGATCGTTCGTCATCTGGTTCGACGCCCCCGCGGGCGTGTTCCGTCGGAGGAACGTCTCGACCGGCATGGATGAGGTCGCGAGCGCCGACGGGGGGCGCATCGTTCAGGACGCAATTGGCTCCCTGAGCGCGCCGACCGGAGGGGAGATCTGGCTCTCGAGCACGGTGGACCTCCCGTCCTCCGTCATCACGATCGACCGGGACAACATCTCCCTGATCGCGCTCCGCGACCCGCCCCCGCGGTTCTGGGACAATCCGAGGCCCCACGTGCAGAAGATCGTGTACACGGGGAACGTGAACGGCGGGCTGATCGAGGGCATCCATTGCCGCGAGATCACCTTCGACGGGACCGGGAACCAGCAGACGGTCGTGCTGCGGGACATCGGGATGCATCCGACGGGAGCCGCCAATCAGCAGGGTCTCCAGTTCCTCGGGAGCGCGGGGTACATCCAATACCTCGAGATCGAGAACCTGAAGGTCATCCTGTCGGGGACCGATCCGACCGCGATCACGCTCGGGAACTCGAACAGCGGCTCCGGGCACTTTGCCTTCACGGGCATCACGAGCGTCGAGGCGGAGTACGATGCGGCCGGGTCTCCCACCGTGATCAAGTTGCTACCGGGGGCGGAAACCGGGACCCCGATCCGCTTCGACAACCTGTCGATGGTCGATCTGCCTAAGCCGCCGACGACCGTGGGCAATGGGCTGCGCCCGATCTGGCTCCAGGCGCAGTCGGAGCCGAGCAAAGGTTTGCGGCAGATGCACATCGGGCGGATGTTCTTCGAGCAGCACTACACCAGTCCGCACACGCTCGTCACGATCGAGCCCGTCACAGGCATGGGAGCGTGTTGGTTCGGCCTAACGATCGACGAACTTTCGATCTCGGACGAGCAGGGCAAGACCGTGATCCTGATCGACAACGGCAATACCTCGTGGATGGCGCGGGAGCAGTACTTGCGGGTGAAGAGCGGGGTGAAGGGCGGCGTCGGCACGTTCTCCCTCGGGAACCTGGGCCTCCACCAATACTTCCGCGTGTACCTGGGGGACATGGACGGGGTGACGCCGTTCGGCAAGCTTGCGACGCCATTCCTCGAGTCGTCACCTGTGGCCTTCGTCGGTCCCGGTGGGACGGCCGCCGCGCCGACCCCTACAAGTGAGTACACGGTGGCGGTTCGGCCCGTCACCGTGACGTCCGACCAGCCGTGGACCCTCAAGGATTCGAACGGAGTCGTGATCGAAACGGTCCCCCTCAGCGAGTCGCGGTTCGTCCCGCTCGGGTACCGGGTCCAGTTCCCGACGGGGACACCATCGATTTTCGCATGATCCGCCAGACGGCCCTAGGAGGGTCGTGTGTCGCCCTTCATCAGGAGCCCGACATCGATCCAGGTCATCTCCGGCGGCTCGACATCCTGTTGCCAGAACAAGGCGATCAGCTCGCCGAGATGGTGCGCCTGCTCGAGCGTCACCTGGAGCAAGGCGTCTCGCAGCGGCCACGGGCGTTCCTTCCATTCCGGCTGAATGCCGTGGTCGAGATCTTTCTCCTTCAGCTTCTTCAGGAACTGGTCTTCCTTCGCGATGATCTTCTCCAGGTACTCGCGGAGCGGCTCCATGGACGGCACTTCGTCGAAATCCCTCTCCCGCATCGCTGGGTCGGCGGACGCTCCTTGCGCGGTCACGTTGAGCCAGCCGTCGTGGACCGAGAGGATGTGGTGGAAGATGTTCTTCATCGATCCGTGTGTCGCCTCTCGATCCCGCAACAGCGCGTCCTCCGGAAGCTTCGCGAGGGCGTCGCAGAAGTCCCGCAGGACCCTCCAGTTGTACTGATAAATCGAACGGAAATCTGCCGCAGTGACCATGCGTCGTGTAGCGGAACCGGAACTTAAGCGGTTTGGCTCCGAGCCATCGTCGAGGGAGACGCATCCACCCTTAACCGATCAGGACCGACACCCACTTCGCATCTTCCGCAAGTCCTCCTCGAACCTTTCCCGTCCATCTTCCCGTTGAGAAGGCCACTGAGGCTTGTTCATCGGGAGCGAATTTCCATCGGAGGCGGACGGATCGACTCGGACTCCGAGTCAGCCAAATGAACTCGGTGATGGAAGTGAAGCTTCTCGATTTCCCGCCGGACGACCTCGAATTCTTTCTTCGCCTCCATCTCGACAACGACCGCCATCATGCGGAGCCACATCGCCGGATAGGCGACGAGCCACACGCCGGAAGCGACCAGAATCGCGAGGATCGAAGTCGGGAGGAGACTCCCCATGCCCACGTACCCGAGGGCGCTTCGCAAGACGATCTGGGTCGCAATGGAAGAGGCCGAAAGGAACGCAAGAAACCGGAGCCGTTTGACCCAGCGGTCGTGGATCGTCAGCTGGGCAATGTGGAACAGTCGGTGGTACCACGCTGTGAGACGCTGCGCCGACACAACTTGGCGGGCCGCTTGGACGGTATAAGTATCTTCTCGAATGAGTATCGGCTTCGAAATTCGCCGATCGGCGAAGGCCCACGTTCCATCGGACGCCGTAGGAGAATGGCTACTTTCCATCCGGGAAAGAAAACTGACTTGGGGAGCTCTCACGCGGATCGGAAGTTGGCACCTCAGGAACCAGAGGGTCGGCGACGACAGGCTCCGGGACTTTCGCCGGCGACCGTCGATAGAGTCGGACCAGGAGATAGATGAAGATCGCCGCGACGACTCCCATTCCCCGCCATCCGGCGACCTCGAGGAATGCCGCGAGGACGATCAGGAATCCCATGCATCCCGCGACGAAGGCGAACCGCTGTCGCTCCCATCGGGCGGGTTCGTCGGAGGTCCGGCGGACGAGCAAGGTGACCGCGAGGAGGACCGCCGCGCCCTCGAGGACCGTGACGATCGGGAACCCGCCCAACGCAGGCCCGCCGCCGTAGATCAGGAAGGATGCCGTCAGGAATGCGAATCCCGCGACCGCGTAGGTGCGGGGCGATCGCGGGAGTTTCTTTGCGGGGAGCCAGGCCCACAGGCGGTCCGCATGGTGTCGTGCGGCCCAGACTAGGAGTACGACCGCGGCGAGGGCCCCGAGGAGGTGCCACGCGGACGGTCGGTAGTGCGTGAGAAAGAGGTTGATCGTCACGGTCGCGCCCGCGAGCAGGGCGATGGCTGTGATATAGCCGCGACGGGACGTGAGGGGCTGACCGCGGATCCGAGGCCAGATCCACTCG
>VBMR01000065.1 GCA_005878325.1 Methanobacteriota archaeon
GATCTCGATCATGTTCAGCTTCGCGTTGTCAATCGCCCGTCGGATCGCGGGACCGACCTCGCGTCCGCGGGCCCTCCCGAGGCCCGCGAAGCCGTCCTTGTTCCCGACGATGCACGTGATGACGAAGTTCACCCGCCGACCGGAATCGGTCATGCGCTGGACCATGTTCACGTCGAGCACCTCGTCCTCCGTCTCCGGAAGGAGGATGTCGACGATCTCGGGCTCTCGGATCGGCAGGCCCGTCTTGATCGCATCCGCGAGGGTTGTGATCTCTCCCGCGAGGACGATGCGGCCGAGTTTCGTCTTCGGCTTCCACTGCGTCAGGTCCCGCTCCGGACGCGACGCGCGTGCCTCCCGGCGTCGTCCGCCCCTCCGCTGCGGCATCAGGAGGCCTCCAACTTCGACTTGACCGCGTCGAACAGCTTCCCGACCTGGTCTCCGATGTGCGCGCCGCGAACCCGCTCCTTCGCGGGCAATACGTCCGGGCTGTGGGGCACGGCGACGCCCGCATCGAGGAGGCCCTGGAGGGCCGCGAACAACCGCCCGCCCTTCGAGGGCCGCTGCACTCCGAGGTCAAGGACCGCCTCTTTAAGGCCTTTCGCGGAGGCGCGACGACCCGCCAGGAACCCGGTCAGGTAGGCGGCCGGAAGATTGCCGGTGCCCGCGGACCAACCGTGCTCCTTGAGCTCACGGGACTGCGCGGCCGCGAGCACCTTGTCGCCTCCTGGATCGACGGAGACGAACTGGACGATCGTTTGGTTGAGGGTCTTCCGGACGACGACGCGCGTCTTCCCGCTCCGAAGCAGGCGGGACCGCACGCGATAGTCCGTCTGGCCCTCCCGCCGACGGCGGAACGGGACCCGGAAGTGCGGGCCTTGTTTCATTTTGCGGCCTCCTTCAGCGCCCCGGCCGCGCGCAGTTGCTGTTCCATGTGCGCCCTCGACTTGAACGCGCCTCCCTTCGACTGCGCGTAGAATCGGCGGTATGTGTGGACGTCGATCCGTCCTTGCGCGCGCAGTTCCCGAAGGTGGCGTCGCATCCCACGGATGAGGCCGATCCACCGAGTCTTCTGCGGGGTCCGAGCGTTCAGGGCGCCCTCCCGCGAGCCGTGGCCGCGGCGACGACCCTTCGCCCGCTGCGCCGCCCGGTGGCGGGCCCGGCCGCGGGACACCCCTCGCACGGGCCGCTTCTGGATCACGTTCCGTCGGATCAGGACGCGCACCGCATCCCGCGTGATCGCATCGAGGATGTTCTCCTGCTCCTTCGGGTCCGGGCTGATGTACACCCGGTTCACCCCGATTCCCAGGATCGACGCCGCCAGCCGCCGCTGATAATCGAACCTCATTCCGTCACCATCCGATTCAGGACCCGGAGGCCCTTGTCGTCGCACGCCTTCTCGATGATCCCCCGCTTCCGCGTCCCGACTCCGTGCGCGATCCGGACGGCCTGGGTCTTCGCATCGAGTCCGTCGAGTTGGCGTTCATTGTGAACGAGGACCTCTTGGAAGCCGCTCGGGTGCAGCCCACGGACCTCCCGCGGACCCCGATAGCCGATGGACGGCAGGTTCCACCGATAGCCGAAGTGTCTCCGGAGTTTGGATTGGCCCCCCTGCGGCTTCCGCCACTCGTCCCCGAAGTTGCGGTATCGGAACCACTCCTGCCGCCGGAATTTCGGTCGCTGGGCATTCTTCGCGGACCGGAGCGCGAGGAGCCGGCGGAGTCGATCGTCGAGGGTCGGTTTGGGCCGCGCCTCGTGGACCTCAGCCTCCTCCTCCTCTTCCTCCTTCTCCCGGGCTTTCGGCTTGGCCTTCCGCTCCGGCTTTCGTTCTGCCTTTTTCTCCGGCTTCGCCGCTTTCTTCGCGGCGGGCTTCTTCCCTTCGGTCGGAGCGGCCGGTTCCTTCTCTTCGGCCCCCTCCGCCTTCTCGACCTTCGCTTCTTTCGTTTCTTCCTTCGCTACGAAGGCGAGGAGCCGTTTCCGGAGATCGTCGACTTTGCCCTCGGAACTCAGGCCGTAGCGCTCCGACCAAGTGACGAGTTCCGCCTTTTTCGCGGCACGGATCTCGGTCGCAGAGGGGAGCGGACCCTTCGGTTCCTCCGGAGGAGGTTCGGGCACCGCCTGCTTCTTCCGCTTCGTCTCCTTCGGCTCCGGTTCGTCCGCCATGCCTCACGTCTCCCCGGCTTTCTTCGTAATGTAGATGCCGTCCTGGAAGACCCGAGGATCGAAGCCTCGAATCCGCGTGGCGTGTTCGATGTTCGCGGCCGTCTGTCCGACGGCCTCGAGGTCCGGTCCCGTCAGGAGGACCTGGTCCCCCTTCACCTCGACCTTCGTATCGCCGAGGATGCGAGTCTTCCGCGGGAACTTCTCTCCCAGGAAGTTCTCGATCACGAACTCGGAACCCTTCACGCCCGCCTTGACGGGGAAGTGGCTGTAGACGATCTTCATCTCGTATGTGAAGCCTTGCGTGACGCCGACGATCAGGTTCCGCAGATGGGCCGCGAACGTCCCGACGAGGGCTGCGTCGCGGCGCCGCGGAAACTCACTGCGGACCGTCGCCTGCTTGCCCTCGACTGCAATCCGGACTCGAGGATGGGACAGCTTCCTTCGGAGCGTGACGCCTTTGCCCGCGACGACGACCTCGTCTCCGACCAAACCGATCTCCACGCCCGCGGGGATCTCGACGATTTCCTCTTTCAGGCCGGTCACGGGCATCTGCGCACCTCAGTACACGTAGGCGAGAAGCTTCCCGCCCACGCCCACTTCCTTCGCCTTCGTCTGGGAGATCACGCCCTCCGTCGTCGTGAGGATCAGGACGCCGAAGTCCTGGGCCGGGAGGTATCGGGCCTCCCACTTCTCCAACTCCAGCCGCTTCACGGCGAACCGAGGCTTGATCACGCCGCAATTGTTGATGCTGCCGACCAGGCCTACTCGATACAGGTTCCCGCGGCCGTCCTCGACGAGCTCGAACGACCGGATGTACTCGTGGTCCTGCATCACCTTCAGGACTCGGCCGATCAATTTCGACGCGGGACGGATCACGCACTCCGCTTTCCCGGCCGCCTCCGCGTTTCGAATCGTGATCATCGCATCGTTGAGAGGATCTTGCAGCATCGTGTCGCCTCAGCTGTACTTCCGGAACCCGAGCTCGTACGCGATCTCACGGAAGCATTGACGGCAGAGGTGCAAGCCATACCGACGGACGATCCCGCGCTTCCGGCCGCATCGGAGGCAGCCCTTCTTCCGTCCGAACTCCTTCGTCCGCCTCACTCGACCACCTCGACCTTGTAGCGGTCTTTCATGAATGTCATGCCCTCCTCGCGGCTGACCCGGTGACGGCGCGGAATCTTCCGGGCACGAACCGCCCTCCGGGCGATGCGGAACCCCGGTCGCTGAAGGCTCACCGCGACGTCCATGCCGAACACGCCGACCTCCGGGTCGTACTTCATCCCCGGGAAATCCGTGTAGTCCTGGATCCCGAAGGAGACATTGCCGCGAGGATCGAAACTGTAGCCGGGAAGCCGATTGTTGCGGATCTCGAGGGCCGCTTTCAGGAAGACGTCCGCCGCATCCCCGCGGAGGGTGACGCGCGTCCCGATCGGCATGTTGCGCCGGACGCCCCAGTCGCGGACGGCCTGGTGGCTCAGGGTCTGCACGCTCTTTTGCTTCGTCACGAGCTCGAGCACCTTCTGCGCCTTCACGAGCTTCTCGCCCGCCTCGCCCACGCCGACGTTCACGACGACCTTCTCGATCCGGATCTCCCGCATGCCGGCCATCGTCCCACCTAGATCGCCGGGACCTCCGGCACCTTGATTGCGGGCTGCTCCGTCCCCACGACGAACACCTTCCCGATGTCCGTCGAGAACCCTTCCTTGAACGTGACGACGTTCGCCCGCGGATTCCGCGTCGGCCGCAGGTCCAGGACGTGAGCGATCTCCCCGACGTGCTGGCCGCCGGTCACGAGGACCGGCGAACCTTTCTTGAGCTCGTAGTGTTCCACGACCTTCTGGTCCGGAAGGCCGAGCTTCAGGGTCGCGCCCGTCTTGTACGCATCCTTGGCGAGCAGGATGTTGCGTCCGTCGTGCAGATTCAGCTGGGTCTTCCCCCCGCGGACCGTCGTCTTGTCCTCCACGCGGCACAGCTTCCACTTCGACTCCCCGTCGTCAATCCCGACCAAGGACATGCGGCCGCGCGTGTTCACGAGCATCCGGTAGTGCGCCTTCGTCTCATCGAATGTGAGGACGTCCATCAGGCCCACGGGGAACTTCGGCTCCGTCACGACCCGGCCGTCGACGCGGACCCCGCGGTTGTTCAAAATCCGCCTCGCCTCCCGCGCGGTGTCGCAGGTCTTGAGCATGTCTCGGAGGATCGACCCGAGGGGCACGCTCTCCCCGAGGCCGTGAGGCCCGGGGGACGGCCGGACGATCCAGAAGTCGGTCTTCCGCGGGATCGACCACGACCGCGGGGCCGGCAGCCGCTTCAGGTGCTTCTTCATTTGGTGGACTCCTCGGAGACGACCTTCCCTTCGCGGCCGCGGAAGCCGCCCCGCATGATCCGTACCGTGTCTCCTTTGCGGACTGGCAAGGCGCGCGGCATGCTCCCCTTCGCCTTGTCATGGATCTCCGGCGCGAGATGGGACGAGGCCAAGAGTCGCTTCACATGGAGGGGCGCGTTCGCCGCCCGCTTCCGTTGGGTCCTGGCTTTCGTGCTCGTCATGGTCCGGTCCTCACACGATCATGCTCGCGGTCGCGGCGACCCGCGGCCAACGCTCCGCCGCCTCCCGGGCGACGGGGCCTTTGATGTCGGATCCTTTCACCTCGCCCTCCGGGGTCACGATCACGCAGGCGTTGTCCTCGAATTGGACCATCATCCCCTCGGGCCGTCGGAACGGCCGGCGTTGCCGCACGACGACCGCGTTCATCACCTGCTTGCGGGTCTCCGGGGTCCCTTTCTTCACCGCGACGACCAAGAGGTCTGCGATCCCTGCCGAGGCGAGTCGGTTTCGGACCCCCCGGTACTTCATGACCTCGATAATCTCCACAATCTTCGCGCCCGTGTTGTCGATGCAGTCGAGGCGTGCGCCCTTCGGGAGACCGCGCATCTGGCGGCCGGGGAGTCCCTTCATCCGGCGACCCCCTGATTGTGGATCGCGACGAAATGGACCGTCTTGCCGAGCGGCCGGCACTCCATCGCGAGCACGTGGTGGCCGACCTGCAAGCCGAGGCACGGGGGGGCGTGCACGTTGAGGCGCCGCGTGCGCTTCTCGAACCGTTCGTACTTCTGGATGAAGCGGAGGTACTCTCGCTCGATGACGACCGTGTTCTGCATCTTGGTGGAGACGACGATCCCTTCGAGGGTCTGGCCCCGCACGGACAGACGACCATGGAACGGACATTTCGGGTCGGTGCAAGACGTCGTCGGCAGGGGCACATCGATGCCGATGTCGCGGGCTCCGGTCCCCGCGGCCGCGGAGGTCTCCTTCTTCGGTGCCCGTTTCCCCGCCATGCTCGCTCACCGTGCTTTCTTCACGCGGTCTTCCGGTCGGAATCGGATCTCTTCGCCGTCGACCTCGAGGCCGCCTTGGACGTCGAATCGAAAGCGGGTGCCGTGCTTCGGGATCCGCTTCTCCCGTCCCTGCACCTCGAGGATGAGGGTGTTGCGGGTCTCGTCGACCACCCGGCCCTGAACGTGGGCCTGGCTCGGGTCCATCGCCGCGACGACCTCGACCTGCAAGCCGATCAGCTCGCGCTTCCGCAGGTTCACCTCACTCGTCCTCCTTCGCCCCGGCCGGGGTCGGCCCCGCGGCTGGCTTCGCGCCGCCCAGCTTCGCATCCTCCGACGCGATCGTCAGGATCCGTGCGATGTTCTTCCGCAGGGCGCGGATTTTCCCAGGATTGGGTGGCGCCCCACCCATGGCGGCCACCCCGCGCTCGTGCATCAGCTCGTCTCGGAGCTCGGAAAGCTTCTTCGCCCGGGCCTCCACATCCATCGCCCGAATCTCCTTCGTCCGGAGGAGGGGCATTACTGGTCGTCTCCTCCTACCGCCTCGACGTCCTCGTCCACTCCGAGGGCCTTCACTTCCTTCGCGACCTTCTTCAGTCGCTTGGCGGCGACGCGGCCCTTCTTGACCTTAGGCAAGACGGCACTCGGATCTTCGAGCGGGAGAGGTTCTTCCTCCTCCGCGTCTCCCGCGACCCCGACCGCCTCCTCCGCGGGAGGCGCGGGAGTGACCTTGGCTGGCTCCGGGGTGGGGGCGGGCCGGGCGGCCACGGCGGCGAGGTACTCCGCGGACGGCTGCTTGATCTCAACCTCGTCCGGAAGCCTCGCGCGCGGGTCCATGATCTCGACCGTCACTCCGATGATTCCGGGCTTCAGTTTGGCCGCGGTGAAACCCAGATCCATCCACTGGTGGCGAGGTTCGCCGCAGTACTTGATGTGGCCCTGCTTGAACTTCTCCACGCGGTGCCGCTGGCCCGTCAGCTTGCCCGCGATCACGACGAGGCACCCCTTCGCCCCGGCTTCCATGATCCGTCGGACGGTGGAATGGCCCGCGCGCCGGAAGTGCCACCCGCGCTCGAGGGCGTTCGCGAGCTTCTCCGCCATGATCTGCGCGTTCAAGGCAGGGTTCGCGACCTCCTGGACCTCGATCTGCGGATTGTCGAACCGGAACTGCCGCTCCACGGCCTCCGTGAGGCTCTTGATCGCGCCCCCCTTGCGTCCGATCACGAGGCCTGGCCGTTCCGCGAGGAGCGTGACGCGAGTCCCCATCGGCGTGCGCTGGATATCGAGGCCTCCGAAGCCGGCGCGGCGCGTCTCTTTCATCAAGTATTCCTTCAGGAGGACGCGACGCATGCTTTCCACGATGATGCGCTTGTCCTTCCGTTCGACCTTCGCCTCCGCCGGCACCTCAGACCACCTCTTCCAACACGATCTCGAGGTTCACCGAGTCCTGATTCCATGGGCTGCTGCGCCCGTACGCACGCGGTCGATACCCCTTCGTCGTCGCCCCTTTGTGCGCGTTGATCACCCGGATCACCATCGTGTCCGGGTCCTCCTTTCCTGTGAACTCCGCGTTCGCGACCGCGCTCTCGAGGATCTTGAGGAACGCCTTCGCCGCGTTCACGGGATATCGGGCGGGGCCCGTTCCCGCCTTGTGGGCAATCCACCGCCGATAGGTCCGCATCGGGACGGGCTGCTTGAGCGCGACCACCCCTTCCAGATATTCGCGGGCCCGTTCGACCGTCTTGCCCCGCAGTTGCCGGGCGAGCTCCACCGATTTTTTCCATGCCAGGGGCAAGTCTCGGCCGTAGGCTCGGGCCATCGTCTCGATCTTGTATTCCGTCGTGTACCCGAGTTTCGTCATCCGGTCCCTCATTTCAGCGGCATGAACTTCGACGAGCGCGTCGCACCGACGCCCGGGCCGCTGTGAACGACCGGCTTCCGCGTCATCGCGAACTCGCCGATGAAATGCCCAATCATCTCCGCCTTGATCTCGACGGTCAGGAATTCCTTCCCGTTGTGGATCGCGACCTTCTTGCCGATGAAGTCCGGCAGGATCGGGACGTCGCGACAATGGGTCCGCACGGCCTCGTCCGTGCCGTTCGCCCGGAGCTTCTCGATGAACGTCAGGCGCTCATCGTCGATGCCGCGGACGAACGTCCGCCGCGGACGGGCCGGCAGCAGCTCGATGATCTCCTCGAGGGTCATCGCCTTCATCTCGTCGAGGGTGTAACCACGGTACGTGAACTCCTTCTTGCGACGGGTCTCGACGAGGCCCGCGCGCTTCCGGAGCTTCCTCCTTGCCGCCTTCGCCAGTCCGCCCATCTTCTTTGCCATCGCCGCTACCTCCGTCTCTTCCTCTCTTTGAGCCGCTTCGGCTGCGGGGACATTCGACCGACCTTCCGGCCGGGCGGAGCGTCATACCCGACGGTCGACGGCTTCCCGACGTGCTGGTGAGAACCGCCGCCGTGCGGATGGTCGACCGGGTTCTTCGCGACCCCGCGGACCGTGAAGTACGCCTTGCTGAAGGAACGGAAGGAGAACCACTTCTTCCCCGCTTTCGTGAAGGGCTTGTCCCCTCGGCCGGCCCCCGCGACCGCACCGATCGTCGCGCGGCAGTCGGGGTGGAAGGGCTGGAATTGGCCGGAGGGCAACTGCACGACGGTCCGATGGCCGTGGCTGACGATGACCGCCTGCGCGCCGGCGGCCCGCACGAACCGACCCCCGTCCCCCGGGAGAGATTCGATGTTGTAGACGAGGGTCCCTTCCGGAATCTCGCCGAGCGGAAGCGTGTTCCCGCGGTCGATGTTGGGCGTCCCGTAGCTCACCCGCTGACCGACCGAGAGGCCGTCGCAGGCAACCATGAGGACCTCTTCGCGCGGAACGGTACGTGGGAGACGTCCCGCGGCCGCGGCGCTGGCCCGGGAGGTTCTTTCCCATCAGAACACCCCGATCCGCATGCCGATTTCCTCCGCCGAAAATTCGGGCTTCAATTTGATGATCGCATGCTTCCCGTCCCGCCGGACGAACGTGTTGACCTTCGCCACCTTCACCTGGAACAGTTCCTCGAACGCCTTCTTCACCTGGTCCCGGGTCGCCTCACGCCGCACCAGGAACTCGAGTCGGTTCCCGTCCTTCAGGTTCTGAGCGGCGGTGCCTTGCAACATGTTCAACGATTTCTCGGTGACGTACGGATGAATGAGGATCTCGTGCGGCCTCATGCTTGCCAGCCTCGCAAGACCTCGAGGGCGCCCTCGCTGAAGACCGTGAGCCGCCCCGGATCGCCTCCCGGCGCGAGCCGTTCCGCGTTCAGGGCCGAGGGGCTGACGACTTCGACGCCCGGCAGGTTTCCGAACAGCCGCCGCACCTTCGTCGAGTCCTTCACGACGACCAAGAGGCTCAGGGGCTGTCGGTACCTTCGACCCCGCATCTTCCCCCGGCCTGCGCGGACGTGCCGCCCCTCCTTCGCGCGCTCGATGTCGGAGAGGAGCCCGAACCGGGTTAGGATCTTCACGCCCTCCTGAGTCGCACCGTCATCAGGCGCGAGGCTCTCGATCCCGTCTTCGAGGACGACGGGCAGACTCAGCCCCTCCTTGAACCGATGGCCGCGGGCACTCACGATAGACGCGTCCTTCACCGCGGCGAGGGCCGCATTCCGGGCCATCTTCCGCTCGCGGTCGTTGATCTTCTTCGACCACGTCGTGTCGGGACGCGGCGGATGGGCGCGCCGCCCTCCGACGGTCCCCGGGGCCTGGGCGCCGATCATCGTACCGCGAATTCTCGGGACGCGGGACGCCCCATGCCCCTTCCCGGCCCAGCGCACGGAGTGTCGCGTCCCGGCCCCATGGGTCGGACCATACGGCTGCCGCCGATTCGCCCGGGCCGCCGTGACCGCGCGACGAATCAAGTCCGTCCGCAGATCCGTTCGGAACACGGAGGGCAGGTCGACCGTCTTCACGACGTCGCCATCGAGAGAGTAGACATGGACACGTCCCCGCTCCGCGGCTTCTGCCGGGGGCCCTTCGAGCTTCGCCTTCCGGACCTTCGGGGATTTCGTCTCCGCCGCTGCCTCCGCTGGCTTCTTCGCACGAGCGCGCCGCTTCGGGGCGGCGCCTTCCGACTCCGAGGGAGGCTTCTTCACCGCCGCGGACTTCGGCACGAATCTCACGCCCCCTGCTTCGATTCGCGCGAGATGTACGTCAGATCCGGCGACTTCTCCAGCTTCACATATCCGCCGCGAGCGGCGTCGCGGAACCGGATGAGTCGTTTCGCCGGACCTGGAATCGATCCGTGCAAGAGGACGTAGGGATTTCGGACCATCCCGTAGGAGAGGAATCCGCCGTTCGGGGTGATCTCCTCGCCCTTGTCCCCGACTTTTAGGATGCGCTTGTTGTACTCGGTCCGTTGATGATAGCCGAACTGGCCGCCCTGGGGAACGGTTGGCCGCACGTAGCCCGGTTTGAAATTTCCGAGGGTGCCGATGTTGCGTCGGTGCTTCGAGTTCTTGTGGCTCAGCAGGCGGGTTCCCCATCGCGTGTGGTGGCCCTTCCACCCTTTCCCTTTCGTGATGGCGGCCACATCGACCATGGACCCTTCACGGCAGAACTCTGTGACAGGGATGTCCGCGCCCAGGAGGCGCTTCGCGTACGCGATCCGATCTTGGACAGATCCGCCGCCGACCCGATTCTCCATGAGGTCCGGCTTCTTCTTCGGGACGCCCGTGAGGAGGCCCGGTTGCGTGTACGTGATGAGGCGCACCTCGTCCGTCATCGCGGGGTTGACCTTCTGCCACGCCGCGTCCACCTCGTAATCCTTCGGGATGGGGAAGACCCGCCGAAGTTCCTTGTCGAGCTTCGGACTCCAGACCTCGGCGACCGTCTTGAGGCCCTCCGGCGCCCTTCGGTACAGCCGCACCGCGGCGACGTGCATCGGGGGGACCTCGACGACCGTGACCGGGACCTGGACCTCCTGCCCCGACGTCGTCGAAGTCGGCCGGTAGTCGACGACGATCGCGTGCGTCATGCCCGCCTTGTATCCGGCGAACCCCTGGACCTTCGGGGTGCCGCCGTCGAGGTCGGGCCAGCTCGAGAAGTGGGGAATCGGGCTCTCGCTGCGCTTGCGGGGCGAAAAGCCCATGGAGCCGTGTCGGGGTCGATGTTCCTTTGGCATCCCAGTCCTCCGAGGAGAGAGGGGTCTCCTCGCGAACGATGGGCCGCGCGCGGCTTGTGCGAGACCGTGACGCCGCCTGGGGACCCAGAACATTCGGGCCCCGCATTGCCGGGATCCTCGCGGGATTGCCCGGGGGCGTCTGGTCGACGCACTGCGCGGTGAGCCGTCCCTATCGAAGGAGCCTATATAATAGTTTGGAGCGAGCCGCGTGTCCTTATGGAGAAGGAGGGCTCGCCCCCCAGATGTCCGGCCGCGATCTAGCGGACGAGCATCTTTGGCTTCGATTTCACAGGTTCAATCGGCGGCGGCAGGAGGGTCAAAGCCTCAGCGACTTCGTCTTTCTGTTCCTTGAGGTCCCGGTCGCCGACCATGGCACGCCAAAACGCCTTCGTGCGTTCGTCGTAGTATTCGTCGCACATTGTCGCGCCTCGGGCGGGTGCATGCCCGATCCCCCTACATATGGCTTCGCCGTCCGACTCGAATCGCAGACGTTTCGAGCCCGATGATTTCTCGTCGCTGATAACGCTCCCATAACGTTTAAGCGGGTCTCGCCGGGTATGTCGGTTGCGGGACGGAAATTTCATGGAAGTCAAGCGGATGAAAGTGAAAGTCTGTCTGATCGGCGAGGCCGCGGTCGGCAAGACCTCCCTCATCCGCCGATTCGTCCTCGACAACTTTGACGACAAATACATCCAGACGCTGGGCACGAAGGTTTCCAAGAAGGAACTCACCTCTCCGAGTCCGGACGGGTCCGGCGACCTGAAGATCGACATGACGATTTGGGACATCATGGGCCAGAAGGGCTTCCGCGAACTCCTGAAGGAAGCGTACTTCTATGGGGCCCGCGGCATCCTCGCGGTGTGCGACGTGACCCGGCGGAAGACCCTCGACGATCTGGACGACTGGATCGAAGGCGTGTACAGCGTCACGGGAAAAATCCCGATCGAGTTCCTCGGGAACAAGATCGACCTGAAGGACCAGGTGCAGATCACGGAGGACGAGATGGTCCAAGCGGCGCGCGCCTACGAGAGCCCGTTCCACTTTACGTCGGCGAAGACGGGCGTGAACGTCGAGATGGCGTTCCAGTCTCTGGCGGAACGCGTCGCGAAGGAGCGCTACGCCCGAAAAGTCCCCGTTGAAGAATGAGAATTATCATTGACGATACTCGCGTCCTCACGCTAGATAAACGCGCGCTTCTTGGGGCGACCCGATGGCAACTCCGGCGATCCTCACCGGCCAGAAACATGTGAAGGCGAAGGTGTGTCTGGTCGGAGACGTGGCGGTCGGGAAGACATCACTCATCAAGCGGTTCGTCCTGGACGACTTCGACGATCGGTACATCGCGACGGTCGGAACGAAGGTGACGAAGAAGACGGTCGAGTCGACTTGGAAGGGCGTCCCCGCGACCCTGGACCTCATGGTGTGGGACATCATGGGCGAGAAGGGGTTCCGCGCCCTGTTGCGAGACGCGTACTTCGAAGGCTCGCACGGCGTCATCGCGATCTGTGACCTCACACGAAAGGACACGTTCTACGACTTGAACAACTGGGTCCAGATGATCCGCAAACAGCTCGGCACGGTACCGATCGTCTTCCTCGGAAACAAGATGGATCTCGCCGAGCGCCTCGTCGTGACCCCGGAGGAACTCGCCCGGATGGGCACGATTCACAACGCGTCGACCTTCCTCGCATCGGCGAAGACTGGAGCCGGTGTGAACGAAGCGTTCAAGGCTCTCGCCGAGGCAATCGGCCGCCGAGGAGAAGCCTGATATCGGAGCCGCGATGCGCCCGTCTCGGCCCCTGTGTTATCTGAGAAGATAACCGTTAGGCAACGCCTTTATAACCTGAGGCTTGTGCGAGCGTTCAACCCCGAAAGAGGATGGAGAATGGACCGCCCAAAGATGAAAGTGAAGATTTGCCTCGTAGGGGAAGGCGCCGTCGGAAAGACCTGCTTGATCCGACGGTTCATCCAAGATCAGTTCGACGACCGGTACATCTCCACCCTCGGGGCGAAGGTCTCGAAGAAGGAAATCAAGGTCGACGGTCCCAATGCCGCGGACATCGACATGACCATCTGGGACATCATGGGGGAAAAGGGCTTCCGCGAGCTCTTGAAAGAAGCCTACTTCCACGGAGCTCAGGGAGTGCTCGCGGTGTGCGATGTGACCCGCAAGGAGACACTGAAGGATCTCGACGACTGGGTCGCCGCCGTCGTCAAGGTGACGGGCCACGTCCCGATCGAATTCCTCGCGAACAAAGCGGACCTGAAAGATGAGATGGAAGTGTCGGACTCCGACGTGCGCCGCGCGGCCGACGCGTACAAAGCACCGTTCCTCTTCACTTCGGCGAAGACAGGCGCGAACGTGGAAGAGGCGTTTTCGAAGCTCGCGCAAATGATTGCGCTGCGTCCGTGAAGCCTCGCGTCCGTCCTCGCTTCGTTGTCCCCGATCGAGCATCTGCAACTTGGCAACACAATTTCGATTTCGACTTCTCTCGAGATCGTGATTCGTCGCATTTCTCTGGAGAAAATCGGAGTCCGGCGCGGCGTGCAAAGAGCACCGTAACATTTCGTGCAATCTCATTCCGAGTTCACAGGGTCAAAGTGTTTAAGTAGAAGGGTCGTGTATTGAACGAACAATCCGCGCGAGGGGCCCCCAAGCGATGGTGGAGACTACGGGCGAATCTGAAGATCTACCGCCCGTGGACTCATGGATCAACAAGGTTGACTTCCGGTCCACGGCGGAAGTGAAAATTCCCGACCGATTGGTTGACCAGGTCATCGGCCAGGAACGCGCGGTTGAAGTTATCCGAAAGGCCTCTGAGCAGAAGCGACATGTCATGCTGATCGGCGACCCGGGCACCGGGAAGTCGATGCTCGCCCGCGCGATGACGGAACTCCTCCCGCGGGACGATCTTCAGGATATCATCGTCTATCATAACCCGGAGGACCCGAACGAGCCTAAGATTCGCATCGTGCCGTCGGGAAAGGGCCGCGAGATCGTGAACGCCCAGAAGGCGGAAGCGATGCAGCGCCGGGAGCAGAAGGCCTCCATGGTGATGACGATCGTCCTGTTCATCATCGGCCTGAGCGTGATCCTCTCCTACCAGTGGTGGCTGCCTCAGCCGAAGTTCCGGGACGATGCGCCCAACATCATCCTGTTCGGAATCCTCGTCGCGGCGATCATCTATATCGCGACCCGTTACACGGGCCACCGCCAGGAGAACCTGATGGTCCCGAAGCTCCTCGTGAGCCACTCGCCCGATGAGATGCCGCCGTTCATCGACGCGACCGGGAGCCATGCGGGCGCGCTCCTCGGGGACGTGAAGCACGATCCCTTCCAGAGCGGAGGCCTCGAGACGCCGGCGCACGAGCGCGTCGAAGCGGGCTCCATTCACAAGGCCCACAAGGGCGTCCTGTTCATCGACGAGATCAACGTGCTCCGGATGGAGAGCCAGCAGAGCCTGCTGACGGCGATGCAGGAGAAGAAATTCTCCATCGTGGGGCAGAGCGAGCGTTCCTCCGGCGCGATGGTCAAGACGGAGGCGGTCCCGTGCGACTTCATCCTCGTCGCGGCGGGGAACCTCGATGCGGTCCAAGGAATGCATCCCGCGCTGCGATCGCGGATCCGCGGCTACGGGTACGAAATCTACATGAAGAGCACGATGCCCGACACGGAGGACAACCGGCTCAAGCTCGTCCGCTTCGTGGCCCAAGAAGTCTCCAAGGACCGGAAGATCCCGCACTTCGACCGCAGCGCGGTCCTGGAGATCCTGCGGGAAGCGCAGCGGCGCGCGGGTCGGAGGGGACAGCTCACCTTGCGGCTCCGGGAGCTCGGAGGCTTGATCCGGGTCGCGGGGGATATCGGCCAAGAAGAGGGTTCCCCCCTCGTCACCGCGAAGCACGTCCTCGGGGCGAAACGCATCGCCCGTTCCCTCGAACAGCAGGTCGCGGACCGCATGATCGAGCGCGGGAAAGAGTACCAGACATTCATCACGGAAGGGTCCATCGTCGGCATGGTGAACGGCCTCGCGGTCCTCGTCGGCGACAACTCGATCGCCGAGTTCAGCGGCATCGTCCTGCCGATCGCGGCCGAAGTCACCCCGGCGCAGGCGAAACAGGGCGGACGCATCATCGCGACCGGAAGACTCGGAGAGATCGCGAAGGAGGCCGTCGAGAACGTGGCCGCCTTGATCAAGAAGTATACGGGCGAGGACATCTCCAACCACGACATCCACGTCCAGTTCGTCGGATCGCGGGAAGGGACGGAGGGCGACAGCGCGTCGATCTCCGTCGCCACGGCGGTCATCAGTGCCCTCGAAGAGGTCCCGGTGAACCAGGGCGTCGCGATGACCGGCTCCCTGAGCGTGCGGGGACAGGTCCTCCCGGTCGGAGGCGTGACCGCGAAGATCGAGGCGGCCGCCGAGCTCGGGATCAAGAAGGTCGTCATCCCGCGGTCGAACATGAAGGACGTCCTCCCCCCACTGAGCGCGAGGGGGACCCGTGAGCGAGTTCGAGGAGCCCTCCGATTTCTCCGAGCCCATGCCGTGTTTCGAATTCAACCCGTCCCTGGCCACGCGCCAGGATGACGGCCGCTGCGTCCACTGTCGGAAGTTCCTGACCCTCGAATGTCCGTACATCGGGCACTTCGTTTCCGAGGAATACGAATGACGGGACGCGCCTTCTTCATCGGCCGCTTTCAGCCGTTCCACCGGGGCCACCTCGCCATGGTGAAGAGGATCCTCGAGTCGCACACGGAGATCATCGTGGGCATCGGGTCCGCCCAGTACAGCCACACGGGAGAGAATCCCTTTACCGGGGGCGAGCGGTATGAGATGATCAAACGGTCCCTCGATCGGGAGGGCATCCACAACTACCACATCGTCCCGATCCCGCACACGCACGTGCACAGCGTCTGGGTCAGTCACGTCCAGTCGCTCGTGCCGCCCTTCGACGTCGTGTACACGAACTCCGATCTCGTCGTCCGGCTGTTTCGAGAGCACGGTCTCAAAGTGCTTTCGCCGCCCCTCCTGGACCGGGATCGTCTATCGGGGACCGAGGTGCGGCGCCGGATGCTGAGCGGCGGCGACTGGGAATCCCTGGTCCCCGAGTCCGTGGCCGAGTACGTGAAGAAGATGGACGGCCTCGAACGGATCCGGGAGACGCACAGGTACTCGACCCCCTACGGGACCCGCGAGAACCATGATGATTGAGGATAAGGAGACCCGTCCGCGACTCCCTTCCGATGGGACGGGGCTCGGCAGGCATCCCTCCATCGAGGCTCGTTCCCCGGATCCCTGCTGAGTCCCCGAGGATTCCTCGGCTTCATAATTCAATGTTACCACTTGGTTCCCATGCGATGTTCTGTTTGGGTCCATGGGCCGGGGGCCCCGGACCACTACCAGTCAACCGTGTAGCCGCAGTAGGTGTCGCCTCGGAGGACGCAAGCCACCTTGCGGACCTTCCCCTCGACGCCAAGCATCGCCATCGAGCCTTCGTACGAGCCGAGCCAGGCCGCGCACCGGGCGGGGCTGCTCATCCAGTCAAAGTTCTTCATGAGCGCACGCTGGCCCTGGATCTCGACTTCGAGGCGTCCGTGGTTGAACTCCCGATTGTATGCGTTCGGCGAAAGTTCGATGATGATCGGAACCGGGAGCAACCGCCGCAGCAGGCGGCGAGTCGAGGACAAACTCGCGATTTCTTCGCGGAGCATCGTCCGGATCGTCTCGTACGTGCCGTCGCCGAATCGCGATTCGATGAGGTCGAGGCATTCCATCGCGGTGCGTAGCGGATACCAGCCGTCTCCGTCCAAGGTGGACGGATCCAAGCCGAGGTCGAACAGGAGTCCATCGGCCGCCTGACGACCGAAGCGTTTCGAGAGCCAGTGGTGGTACATCTTGAAGTGGCTCCCCCGAACGAGCGGGGCGACCAACCGATCGCCTCGGGCGTCCATCAGTTCGGTGAAGACCGCGACTCCGAGGCTCGTCGGGAGGTAGAGCTTTCCGCGCCGTTCGTTCCCGGAGGACCGCACGAGGTCGGATCGGAGGAGCTGTCGCAGGGTGCGGCTGACGTGCGGCAGCCGCAAGCCCGTGTGCCGCGCGACCTGGACGGGCGTCTTGGGCCCGGGGATCAGGGAGGCGAGGACTTTCTCCCGTTGCCGACTGGAGAGGACGAAGGACACCTCGTCCAGGACGTTCTGGGAAGGAGTCCGGCTGGTCTGCATCGGCATCGCCCCCCGCGTACGGAGTGCAATGCGAGCGTCGATTCTTTACCTTTACCTCGCGGAGCCGTCGAGGGCGGACACGAGGACCGGGACCAAGAGGGAGGCCATCAGGTGCACCCGGTGGACCCGCAGACGGACGGGGACGAACCCGAGGACCGTGGCACATCCCGCGACGGCGAGGCCGACGGGCCCGGTCGTGAAGGCCAGCAGCCCGACGAGGGCGAGGAGGGAAGCGGCGGCGAGGCGCCGGGGATTCGAACGGGACCAGCGCCGCGCCACGCGACGGGCCAGACGGCAGGCGATCGGACCGGCGGCCGCGGTCGAACCGACGGCGGCGAGGACCAAAAGGAGGAGGGAGGCCGGGA
>VBMR01000066.1 GCA_005878325.1 Methanobacteriota archaeon
GCGGAGGGGATGGGGGAGAACGTGTTCATTGTCCGGGATGGGACGGTCCTCACGCCTCCGAGCGCGGACCACCTCGTCCCCGGGATCACGCGGGACAGCGTGATGCGGCTCGCCCTCGACCTCGGCTACGCCGTCCGGAAGGCCTCGCTCTCGCGGTCCGACCTGCTCGCCGCGGACGAACTCTTCCTGACCGGAACCGCGGCGGAGGTCACCCCGGTCCGAGAGCTCGATTACCATCCGATCGGGACGGAGGGCGTCGGACCCGTGACCCTGGAGCTCCGGGAGGCCTTCCTTTCGGCGGTGCACGGCGAGGACCCCCGGTACCGCGAGTGGCTCTCCTACATCGGCCGAGGGATCGCATCGGACGAACGCACGGTCCGCGCACAAGTGAAATCGGCACCGGCGGTCTCGGACTAGGAGGTCCCGCCGTCCGCGGTTTCGAGGGACGGGTTCGTATCCTACCTCTGTTTAGAGGTAGAAATTCGACGCCGGGGATACGGCCCGAGGTGGCCGAGGGCGCGACGTGGGGCCGTTCTTCGGCCTCCGATGCGTAGGCCTCTTCGCCGAATTCGAACAGGTCGAGACCCAGACTCTCTCCCGCCGGACTGATCCGCAACGGGATGAACCGGTTGATCAGGCGCAGCAAGGCGTACGATCCTGCGAAAGCGAACGCCGCGACGACCACGCACGCCAGCGCTTGGATGCCGACCAAACCTGGGTTACCAAAGACGAGTCCATCGGGTCCCGCGAGGTTGATCGCCTTGGAGGCGAACAGGCCGGTCGCCAGGGTCCCCCAGATCCCTCCGACGCCGTGGCACGCGAACACGTCAAGCGAGTCATCGAGGGCCGTCCTCGCCCTCCAACCCGCCGCCTGGTTGCACAGGAGACCGGCGACGAGTCCGATGAGGATGGCCGGCATCGGGCCCACGTATCCGGAGGCGGGCGTGATGGCCACGAGACCGCAGACGGCGCCGACCGACAGCCCGACGGCGGACGGTTTCCCCTTCTTCATCCAATCCGCGAACATCCAGCTCATCGCGGACGCCGCGGCCGCCAGGTTCGTGACGACGAGGGCGTTCACGGCCAACGCGTCCGCTTTGAGGGCGCTCCCCGCATTGAAGCCGAACCAGCCGAACCAGAGGACGGAGGCTCCCAGGATCACGTAGGGCACGTTGTTCGGTCGGCTGTCCAGGGAGCCGAGCCCTTCTCGCCGGCCGAGGACCAGGGCCGCCGCGACGGCCGAGACCCCGGCCGACGTGTGGACGACCAAGCCGCCGGCGAAGTCGATGACGCCGAGCCCTTTGAGCCAGCCACCGATGCCCCAGTTCCAATGGGCGATAGGCACGTAGATCAGGGTTGTCCAGAGGACGATGTAGAGGAGGAGGGCTTTGAATCGGATCCGTTCCGCGAACGCGCCGATGATGAGGGCCGGGGTGATCGCGGCGAACTTCAGTTGAAAGGCGAAGTACAGGATCTCCGGGATCGTGGTGGAATAGCCCGGGTTGGGTTGCGCTCCGACGTTCATGAGGCCGAAGTTGGACAGGTTCCCGATGACTCCGTAGAAGGACGGGCCCAGGGCCAACGTGTAGCCCCAGAGCGCCCACACCAAACTCACGAGGGCAAAGATCGTGAGGCACTGCACGATCGTCGAGACGAGGTTCTTCCGCCGGACGAGCCCGCCGTAGAAGAAGCCGAGGGCGGGGGTCATGATCATGACGAGGGCGGTGGCCGCGATGACCCAAGCGACGTCGCCCGAATCCAACGCCACGAGTCGACCTTCTCCGGACCGAACTACGAGGCGGGAACCAGGATGGTCCGTATAACCCTTGCTTTTCGCTAGGCCAGAAGCAGGGAGACGGGAAAATTCAGAGAGTCTTCGTTCGGAAGGGTCCGCATCAGAGACTCAGTCGCCGGTTCCTCCGGTTCCCTCGGAGGATCTTAGGCCTTTCCGGCTTCCTCCGCAATTTCGGCCGCGCGCTTCGACGCCGCGACGATTCCGTCGGCAATCGCTTGCGGTACCCCCTGCTTCTCCATCACGGTCCAGCCGGCCACGGTGGTGCCGTTCGGCGTGGCCACCATCCGGAACAACTGCATGGGTTCGAGGCCATCGATCAGAAGGAGCTCGGCGGTCCCCTTCATCGTCTGCAGAGCCAGCTTGTACGCGACTTCCCGCGGCAAGCCGGAGCGCACGCCCCCTTCGATCATGGCGTGGGCCAAGGCCGCGATGAACCCCGGGCCGCTGCCGCTGAGGCCAGTGACCGCGTCGAGCATTCGCTCTTCGACCAATGTCACGCGTCCGATCGCGCCGAAGATCTCTTCGACCGTGAGGGCATCGTGGTCCGTCGCGGTCCTCCCCAAGGCAAAGGCGGTCGCGCCCTCGCCAACGGCGCAGGCGAGGTTCGGCATGATCCGGACGACGCGGCCACGGCCCCCGAGGACTTTCTCGACGAACGAGGTCCGGACCCCCGCGGCCAGAGATAGCACGAGGGTGCCTCGCTTCAGGTGTGGAGCGATTCCGTTCACCAGGGTCGGCATGTCTTTCGGTTTCGCCGCGAGTACCAGCACATCGGATTGCCCAGCCAGCTGCGCGACCGATTCCGCGGCTTCGACGCCATGCCTCGTCGCCACTTCCTTCGCTCGGATCGGGACCGCGTCGCTAACCAAGATCTGGTTGGGCGGCACGACCCGCCCGACGATCAGTCCCCGTACGAGGGCTTCGCCCATCTTTCCCACTCCCGCGATGCCGATGACTTGCTGTCCGTCCATTCAACTCACTCCTGGCCGCGAGTGTTTCTCCGGTCCGCACCGCCGAGTCGCGATCCGGTCGGGGCGCCGCAGAACAGCGATGCGATCTCGGTTCCCGTGCTCTGGCACACTCGCTTGCTTGGGACAACGTCGAGCGAATCTCGCGTTCGGTTTCCCTTCGCGACATCAGTTCCTGTCGGCGTGGAATCGGATTCGAGAAGGCTACTTGAACTTGTGTGCGCCCGTCTGGCGAGGCCTTCCCTCTCCCGGAGTGAGGCCGGCGCATGTCCGGCATGACCTTCAGGAAAGTCCCATTCGAACAGTTTAAGAGATTGACGATACATGACGATGACGAGGAGGGAGGAACGTGGGGGAGCGAGAGAGCTTGCGCCTCGAGCAGGCGCGCGCGGTAGATCAGGTGATTCGGGGCCGAGGAGCGGACGGTCGAAACCGCCCGGTTCGGAACCCATTGGTGCGGACGAGGAGGATCGGACCGTCCGGTTTGATAGCTGCCTTGGTCGTGCTCGCCGCATTGCTGGCGGCGGCACCCTTCGCTTCCGCCGACACGATCGTGCGGGACCTTGGCACCCTTCCCGGCGATCCAGCGGCTTCCGGGTCTGGGATCAACAATCAAGGCCAGGTTGCCGGGATCAGTGGCGATCCCATTACCAGAGGGACACACGCGTTCCTCTGGACCGATCCGACGATGGTGCTGCTTTCCCCCCTGACCGGCTACCCCTACAGCGAGGCGATTCGCCTGAATGACGCGGGCGATGCCGTTGGAGACAGTTTTTCAATCACGAACGGCTCCTTCCCAACACGTGCCACCCTCTGGCAGGCGGGAGCGCCGATTGATCTCGGGGTGCTTCCCAACGATACCAACAGCACGGCCATCGACATCAACACGACCGGGAGCATCGTCGGTCAGAGTTCCGACGACTTCTTCGGAGTCCATGCGTTCCTCTGGAGGGACGGACAGATGACGGGGCTCGGGACGTTGGGCGGCCCCTCGAGCGAGGCCGAGGCGATCAATGACGTCGGTCAAGTCGTCGGTTCCTCCTCGACCATCATCGGCTACACTCACGCGTTCCTTTGGCAAGACGGGACCATGACCGACCTCGGCACGCTTCCCGGGGATTTGTTTAGCGGCGCGATCGGCATTAATGACGCGGGCCAAGTGGTCGGAGTCAGCATCAACTACACTTTGGCCGCCCACGCCTTCATCTGGGAGGCCGGGGCCATCGCCCCGATTAGCGGTCTTCCGGGTGACACCCAAAGCCTCGCCATCGACATCAACCGAACGGGGACCGTTGTCGGCTACTCCTTCGGACCGTCGCCCGAGCCCCACGCCTTCGTATGGGAGGCGGGAACGACGACGGCCTTGCCCACCCTCGGCGGCACCATGAGCGCAGCCTTCGGCATCAACGACGCGGGGCAGATTGCGGGGGGAAGCACGGATGCGTCCGGAGCCCAGCACGCCGCCCTTTGGAGTCCGGTGCAGGGGGTTCACGACGTCGCCGTCTTATCGGCCACTTCGACTCCGGCATCGGTTGTTGCCGGCGCTAACGTCACAATCAACGCGACGATTCAGAACCAAGGGACCGGGCCGGAGACCTTCGACGTGAAGGCCTTCGCTGGTTTGACCCTCGTCGGTAGCAAAACGATTTCAGGCCTGCCCGCGGGCTCGTCCAATGATGTGCATTTCTCTTGGGACACATCGACCGCTGCCGCGGGTTCATATGCGATTCACGTGGAGGCGGCCCTGGTATCCGGCGAAACGGACGCGGCAGACAATTCCCATGCGGCCGGTACTGTCGTCGTCTATCTGCCCCTGAAGGCCCAAGCTACCGCGCCGGCCGAGACGGATGTGGGCGTGGCGATCACCTTGGCGTGCAGCGCGAATGGCGGGGCGGCGCCCTACCAGTTCGCGTGGACACTCGGAGACGATTCGACCGACTCGGGTGGAAGCGTGCAACATACCTATGGTTCGACGGGGACCAAGACGGCGACCTGCACGGTCACGGATGGATCGAGCCAGCAAGCGACTTCCGCGACGACCGTCATCGTGAATCCGTCGCCTTCCGTCAGCGCGGGCGCGGACCGCACGGCCGCGAGCCCCGGGAAGGCGCTGGCCTTCTCGGCCAATGCGAAGGACGGCGCCGGCGGCTTCGAATACACGTGGTCGTTCGGAGATGGGGGTTCGGCGAACACCGCGAGCGCGACCCACACCTACCAGGGTCCGGGCAAGTACACGGCGACCGTGACCGTCCGAGATCGCGTGGGGGGAATCGCCACGAGTTCCTTCGACGTCGCGATCGCATATCTTGCCCTGACCGCCACCGCATCGACCCACTCCGCGGCGAGTGGCCAAGAGTCGATCCGGTTCGACGCGACCGCTCTGGGCGGCACGGGCGGTCCGTATACGTTCACCTGGGATTTCGGCGACGGTCAAACGGCGACCGGTGCGACCGTGGTCCACGTCTATGGCAGTCCCGGGTCCTACGTCGCGAAGGTCACCGTCGCAGATGAGGCAGGGGACTCGAACACCACATCCCTCTCCCCGATCGCGGTCCAAGCCACGAACGTCTTCTCCCTCGGAGATCCGATCGTCGGGTTCGCCATCGGGACCGTCATCGTGATCGCCGCGGCGGTCGTGGTCGCCATGTTCCTGGCTCGTCGGAGACGGCGCCCGTTGCTGTAGGGTTCGCGAAACCTTCGGCGGCTCCGTGAGCCGCCACCGGTCCAACGGACGTTCGTTGCGGCGCAACGCATCCAGAGAGGGTGCCGCCGTAACGATATAAATAGGGAGACGACATGGTCGTCGGCCTTGACGAACGTCGACGTGCCCTACGATGACCTCGTCGACCTCCTCGGCAAGAGGCTGACGCTCGAGGAGTGCTTCGACCGGATCCTCTTCATGGGCGCGGGCCCCGAGGGCGTCCAGGACGACGTCATGACGTTCGACGTGTTTCCGAATCGCCCGGACCTCTATTCGGTGGAGGGCATCGCCCGCGGCCTCCGCGGATTCCTGGGTCTCGAGATGGGCCTTCCCTCGTACGAGGTCCGCCCGGCCACCGTGGATTTCATCGTCCATGGGAACGTCGTTGACGTGCGACCCTTCGCCCTCGGCGGGGTCGTGCGGGGCCTCGAACTCGAGGAGCCCCTGCTCCGGTCCCTCGTCGAACTCCAG
>VBMR01000067.1 GCA_005878325.1 Methanobacteriota archaeon
TTCGCGAATCCTGCGCATCCGTTCGACTTTGCGCT
This sequence comes from Methanobacteriota archaeon, assembly GCA_005878325.1. Lineage (GTDB taxonomy): Archaea > Thermoplasmatota > Thermoplasmata > RBG-16-68-12 > RBG-16-68-12 > RBG-16-68-12. The sequence continues at coordinate 36 of VBMR01000067.1, forward strand.
CCACGACCTCCGGCTTCCCGATGTCCCGTCGGGCGTAGAAGCTCCCCGCGACGAAGGCGAGGGCCTCTTCCGAGATCGACTCGGCTTCTTCGAGGTTCACCGCAATCCCGACGACCGCGAGGGATCGGGACGCGGTTGTATACAGGTGCCGCCCCTTCTCCTCGACACTCGCATAGTAGAGCTTGGCTCCCGTCTGACGAATGCTGTCCTCGTCCACTTTGAGTTGCTCCCCCGCGCGGGGATTCGACCCGTATCCCATCGGCACGACGTACTTGCAGACCGTCGCGCGGGGCGCGAAGCGAAGAGAGGCAGGGAGATGTCCGTCGACCAAGCCGTTGCAGGCCTCGAGGAAATCGTCCTCCAGGATCGGGAGCACATTCATCGACTCCGGATCCGCGAACCTCGCATTGAACTCGAGGAGCTTCGGACCGTCCTTCGTCGCCATGAAGCCGCCGTACAGGATCCCCTGGAACGGCGTGCCGCGCTCCGCCATCGCGGCGACCGTCTTCCGCATCGTCTCGAGGGCGGCTTCGTAGTCCGCCTTCGTCACGAACGGGAGGAGATGGTCCGCGTCGCTGTAGGATCCCATGCCGCCCGTGTTCGGACCCTTGTCCCCCTCGTACGCGCGTTTGTGATCCTGCGCGAGCGGCGCCGGCACGAGGGTGCGTCCATCGCAGAAGGCCTGCAGCGAGAACTCCTCTCCGACGAGTTTCTCCTCCACGAGGAATCGCGCCATGCCGCCGATCCTCTTCTCCAGGATGTCCTTCCCGTAGGCGAGCGCCTCCGTCTTCGTGGAGAAGTGATCGCCCCACACGCGGACGCCTTTCCCTCCCGTGAGGCCGAGCGGCTTGATCACGAACTCGAAATCGGAATCGTTGACGAATGCCTCGAAGGCCGCCGGATCGTCGAAGGCCCAGAACCGCGGGCCGCCGGGGATCCCGTGATCCCGCATGAGGGTGCGCGTGAACTCCTTGTTCGTCTCAAGTTGGGCCGCCTCCTGGGTCGGGCCCACAGTCGGGATCCCCGCCTTCTGAAGCGCGTCCGCGATCCCCTTCCCCAGGGGAGCCTCGGGCCCGATGACCGCTAGCTCGGCGCGACGCTCTGACGCCCATCCCACGATTCGGTCGACTGAAGTGACGTCGACCAGGAGGACGTCCTTCGAAGCCCGCCGGATCCCCGGATTCTGATTCGCCATCGCGGTGTAGATCTCGGCCTGGCTCCGGCGCAGCGCCTCGACAACCGCGTGCTCGCGGCCGCCGCCCCCGACGACCAGGACTCGCGTCGCCACGTCGATGGAATCGGTGGACTCGATAAGAGCTTTCGTTTCACGAGGGAGTGGCCATCTCGGCCGCGCGGACCGTGTTCGACAGGAGCATCGCGATCGTCATGGGTCCGACGCCTCCGGGCACGGGCGAGATCGCTTTCGCCTTTCGGCGGACCGCATCGAAGTCCACGTCCCCCACCGTCCGAGAGCCGCTCTTCGCCTTCGGATCCGGGATGCGATTGATGCCCACGTCGATGACAACGACTCCGTCACGAACCATGTCCGCCGTCACGAACCGCGGCGAGCCCATCGCCGCGACAAGGATATCCGCGCGACGTGTGTGGGCGGCGAGCTCCCGCGTCGCGCTGTGCGCCACGGTCACGGTGGCGTTCGCTCCCCTCGCCTTCTGCATCAGGAGGGCCGCGAGCGGCTTGCCCACGATGTTGCTCCGTCCGAGGATCACGACGTCCTTGCGGTCCGGTGAATTCCCGGAGCGGAGGAGAAGTTCCACCACCCCGGCGGGAGTGGCGGGCGCGAATCGTGGCCGGCCGATGAGGACGAGTCCCACGTTTGTGGGATGAAAGCAATCCACGTCCTTGTCCGGGTCGACCGAAGAGACCGCGGCGTCCACCCCGATTTGCGGCGGGAGCGGCTGCTGGACGAGGATCCCATGGACCTTCGGGTCCGCATTCAACCGGTCGATCTCGTCGAGCAACCGTCGCTCCGAGGCGTCCGCGGGAAGTTCGACGGTCCAGTGGGCGAGACCCATCTCTTCGGAGGCCTTCCCCTTCATCTTCACATAGAGACGGGACGCCGGATCTTCGCCGACGAGGATGGCGGCGAGGCCCGGCACGGTTCCTCGGGTGGCGAGCTCGGCAATCCTCCCCTTCAGCTCGGAGCGCACATCGTCCGCGATTTTCTTACCATCGATGAGATCGCCGGGCATCCGACTGGGTCCGGAAGGCCGCATGCCGCTTCAGGGTTATAGCCTTCGAGACGGGATGGGCGGCCCGTCCAACGCTCCTGAATGGGCGCTGTCCCACACCTCGGTCGCGTCAGACAGTTGTCTTCCGACCCGGCGTCCACAAAACCCTTAAGTCGGGTCCATGCCTTCCGCCGGCCGGATGCACTCGAGCGACTGGTCTCGACAGCTCACAGAGCGTCAGCGGGAGGTCCTCTCGATCGTCGTCGAGAACAAGGTGTACCGGAACCGCGACTCGAAGATCACGGAGCTCGCGGCGCAGATGGGGATCGCCCCCGCCGCCGTGGCGAAGCACCTCCTCGAGATCGAGAAGGAGTCCCTCCTGCAAGTCGTCATCACGCCCTCGGAGCAGGGGAAGCGCGTCTACGAGCGGCTCGAGCTGGAGCCGCGACCGGAGAGACGGCAGACCGCGGAGGCGCTCGATCGCCAGAAGGTCTCGATCCTGCGGTTCCTGCGGGACCATCCGGACGCGAGCGCGAACGAGGTCGCGGAGGAACTCGGCTTGTCGGAGTACACGACCGTGAACAGCCTCCGCATCCTGACGGCGGTCCAGCTCGTCTCGAAGCAACGCGGGCCCGCCCTCCGACGCGGCGTGCCGCCCTACGTGTACCGAACGACCGCGCACGGCGAGGGTCTGGCGCAGCAGCTCCCCGCCGCCGAGGCCACGGCGTAAGGCCGAAATAGCTCGCCCCGCCTCCTGCGTCGCGTGTTCGACGCGGTCGTCGTCGGGGCGGGGCCCTCCGGGGGAATGGCCGCCCGCGCCCTCGCGGCCTCGGGATTCCAGACCGTGATCGTCGACAAGAAGAAGGTCGTTGGAGAGCCGGTCCAGTGCGCGGAGGGGGTCAGCGAGTTCGGCCTCGTTTCGAACGGAATCCAACCCCGGGACGAATGGATCATGCAGCGGGTGCGTGGGGCGAAGTGCGTCGCGCCGAACGGGAATTGGTTCTACATCACCCGCCTGGCGGGATTCGCGATCGACCGTCCCTCGTTCGACCGGTGGATCGTCCAGGGGGCCGTAGACGACGGCGCGATCCTCCGGACCTCGACGCGCGTGACGTCCGTCACCCGCCTCGACGACGGATGGAGGGTGAGCATGAACGGGGACCATACCGACGCCCGCGTCGTGATCGGCGCGGACGGGCCCGCAAGCCTCGTCGCGCGCCAAGCCGGCCTCGTGCGCTCCCTCGAGAAGAGCATCGCCTACGAATACCGCTTCCGTTCGGAGGACGTCCCGAACCTCGACCCGGACTTCTTCCTCCTCCACGTGAGCCGGGCCTACGACGGCGGCTACGCGTGGGTCTTCCCCCGGGGCGAGACGGTCAACGTGGGAGCCGGCGGGCCTATCGACGGGCACGCCGCGACCCTCGCGTTCTGCCGCTCCCTGGGCATCGACGTGGCGAAGCGCACGCAGACGATCGCCGGGTCCATCCCGTACCGATACGACCTCACGAGCCTCGCCCTCCCGGGGCTCGCGATCGTCGGCGACGCGGGCGGCATCACGAACCCGATGAACGGCGCGGGAATCCATCCGGGAATTTTCAGCGGGCGCATCGCCGGCGAGTGCGCGGTCGCCGCCCTTTCGTCCGAGGATCCAAGCGCAGTCCTCGCATACGACCGAATCCTGCGGGCCTCTCCGTTCCTCGATCCGCTCCTCTGGTGGATGATCGACCGGGTGCGAGGATGGAGCGACCGGTTCATGAACTCCGTCGCGGAGGAGCTGCACGGCCTCGAGTGGCGTGCCGTGAACGTGAGGCTCGCCCTGCGGGTCCTCGCGCACAAACCGTGGCTCGCCGCCCACGCGCGCGACTTCCTGCGGATGATCCGAACCCTGGAGCTGTGCGAGCGGTACGGATGGTAGCCGTCCGGGGGATCGAGCGAAGCCTAGAATAGCCCGGGGAGCCATCCGCCGACCCATGGCGGCGCTCGGCGTCCGCATGATGCATTCCGGGAGTCGTCTCGAACGGGTCCTCGCCTCCGGCGCGTTTGCCGTCACCGCGGAGATCGCTCCGCCGCCCTCCGCGGACCCGGGGGCCATCCGGACCCAGGCCGCGGCCTACCGAGGCCTCGTCGACGCCTGCAACGTCACGGATGGGACGCGGGCCCTCGTGCAGATGTCCGGCCTTGCCGCGGCCGCAATCCTGATCCAGGAGGGCGTCGAGCCGGTCCTGCAGTTGGCCTCCCGGGATCGAAACCGGATCGCGCTCCAGGCGGACCTCCTCGGAGCCGCGGCCCTCGGCGTCCGCAACGTGCTCTGCCTCTTCGGGGACCTGCCCGCGGGCGGCAACGAACCGGACGCGAAGGGCGTGTTCGACCTGAAGACGGAGGAAATGATCGAGACCTTCCGGATCCTCCGGGACAAGGGGGTCCTGCGGGGCGGCGACCCCGTCGAGTCCGCCCCGAGGATCTTCATCGGGGCGACCGCAGACCCGTTCCAGGATTCGAGGGAGGAATCGTTCGCGAGGCTCCGATCGAAGGTGCTCGCCGGGGCGGACTTCATCCAGACCCAGGCGGTCTTCGACGTCGACGCGTTCGAGGAGTGGATGCGCCTCGTGCGAAAGGAATGGCTCCATGAGAAGGTGTACGTCCTCGCGGGCGTCATCCCGCTCAGGTCGTCGAAGATGGCCCGGTTCCTCGGGGACAAGCTGGGCATGGCCGTGCCGAGGCACATCCTCGATCGGATGGAGAAGGCCCCGAACCCGCAGGCGGAGGGCGTGAGCATCGCCGTGCGGACGATCAAGGCCCTCCGGAAAATCGAAGGCGTCCGGGGGGTGCACCTGATGCCCGTCGGCTGGGAGGACGTCCTTCCCGAACTCGTGAAGGAAGCGGGCCTCGTGCCGCGGCCCGAGACGCCCGGGTAGGTCGTCCGCGAGGCCGGACCCCGTTCCCGGGCAACCAAGCTTTAATTGGGTTTTCGGTATTGGGACCCGGTAACACGGATGGCCTCTGCCCTTCGCGCGCTCCTGAGCGTGTCGGACAAGGAGGGGCTCGTGGATTTTGCCCGCGGCTTGCGAGACCTCGGGTTCGAACTCATCGGAACGGATGGCACGGCGAAGACCCTCCGGGAGGCGGGCCTTCCGGTGACGACCGTCGCGGATTACACGGGCCTCAAGGAGGGCCTCGGGGGCCGGGTGAAGACGCTCCATCCCCGGATCTTCGCGGGCAGCCTCGCCCCCTCCGGGAAGGAGCCGGACCTGCGGGACCTCGGGGCCGTCGCGATCGACCTCGTCGTCGTGAATCTCTACCCGTTCGAGTCGACCGTTGCGAAGCCGGATGTGTCCCTGTCGGAGGCGATCGAGAACATCGACATCGGAGGCGTCTCGCTCATCCGCGCCGCGGCGAAGAACGCGACGCGGGTCACCGTCGTCGTCCGGCCCGGCCGCTACTCGGAGGTCCTGGCGGCGCTGCGCGAACACGGCTCGGTCCCCGCCGCCCTTCGAGAGGACCTCGCTCTCGAGGCCTTCCAATATACATCCCGCTACGACGCCGCGATTTTCAACTACCTCGCCTCCCGCAAGGGCACCGCGATGCCGCCCGCCCTTCGGCTCGCCTACGACAAGATCTCCGATCTGCGGTATGGGGAGAATCCGTACCAGAAGGCCGCCCTGTATGGAGAGCCGTTCCCGTTCGCGGCGACCGCCACCGCGGAACGGTTGAATGGCAAGGAGTTATCGTACAACAACCTAATCGACCTGGACGCGGCCTTGCGCGTCGCGACGGAGTTCGAACGGCCCGCGGTGGTCGTGATCAAACATACGAACCCCTCCGGAGTCGCCGTCGCCGGACGGCTCGCGGATGCCTACCGCGCGGCCCACGATGCAGATCCGATCTCGGCGTACGGCGGCGTGGTCGGCGCGAATCGACCGATTGATGGGGAAACGGCGAAGGCCATGACGCGCCATGTGCTCGACGCCGTGATCGCGCCCGGATACGAGCCGAAGGCGCTCGAGGCCCTCCGGGCGAAGAAGAAGGGCACGTTCCTGATCCTCCAGACCCGCGGTCCGCTCCCGAAGCACCATGGGACGGATATGACCCGCGTCCTCGGGGGCGTCCTCCTGCAGACGACGGACTTCCCGGAGCCGAGACCCGAATCGTTCAAGGTCGTGACGAAGGCCTCGCCGACGCCGGATCAGGTGCGCGACATCCTCTTTGGGATCGCGGTGAGCCGGTACGTGAAGTCGAACTCGATCGTCCTCGTCCAGGGGGAACGCACGGTCGGCATCGGGGCGGGGCAGATGAGCCGCGTCGACGCGTGCATGCTCGCGTGCCTCAAGGCGAAAGGGGCGGCCCGCGGGAGCATCGCCGTGAGCGATGCCTACTTCCCGTTTCGGGACGGGTTGGACGAACTCGGGAGGGCGGGCGTCGCCGCGGTCGCGCAGCCGGGCGGCTCGATCCGCGATGAAGAGGTCATCGCGGCGGCGGACGAGCACGGGATCGCGATGGTCTTCACGAACCTCCGCCTGTTCAAGCACTGAGGAATGGGCATGGGGCGAATCCGAGTCGGCGTCCTCGCG
>VBMR01000142.1 GCA_005878325.1 Methanobacteriota archaeon
ACGTGTACGCGAGGGCGTCCCCGTCCGGGTCCGTCGCGGTCACGGCAAAGGTTCGGCTGGACCCGTCCGCCATCCTCACCGGTCCCGGTTCGGGAGCACTGGACGCGATCTGCGGCGGCCGGTTGCGCACCTCGACAAGCGAACTCGTGCGGTTCGTCATGCCGAGATCGTTCTCGACGGTCAGGTTCACCGTGAACCGACCTTTCGAGGCGTACCGGTGCACGACCTCCGGCCCTGTATTCGATGAGGAGTCCCCGAAGTCCCACGTCCACGCGCGGATGGGGCCATCGGGATCCGATGAGCCAGTCCCGCTGAAGTGGACGTCGGTTCCGATGAAGATCGTCGCGGAGTCGATTGCGATTACGGCGTGGGGCGGGGCGCGAACCACGACGGATTCGGTCGTCGTGTTGGTCAGGTTCTCACTGTCCGTGACTGTGAGCGCGACCCGATAGGTGCCTCTGGATCGGTAGGAATGGGTCTCCGTCTTGCCGACCCCTTTCGTCGCATCGCCAAAATCCCAGGAATAGGAGCGGATCGTCCCATCGGAATCGGAGGAGTTGGATGCATCAAATGCGACCGGGACGTCGGTGGCGACGGGGGACGGATGAAACGTGAAGACCGCAATGGGCGGCAGGGGGGCGGGCTGCGGCGGAAGGACGAGAACGTGGAGGGATGTGGTCGAGGAATACGACTCGTTGTCGGTGACCGTGAGGTTGACGGTGTAATTGCCCGGCATCTGGTAGGTGTGCGTCGCTATCGGTCCGGTGTCAACGGCTGAGTCGCCGAACTCCCACGCGTACGAGACGATCGTGCCGTCTGGGTCGGAGGAAGTCGTCGCGTTGAACTGCACGGGGGTTCCTACGACCACTCGGTCCGGATTCGCCGTGAAAGATGCGACCGGCGGTTGCCCGGAGTCCCAGAATCGGTAGATCGTCGTGGGCGTCGTGAACCAGATCGCTCCGTCGGGGCCGGCATCGACGTCGAGGATCATCTCCGGGGCGACCCAGATGGGAGTGTCGGATTCCACCCGATCGTAGTTCGGTGGACTCAGGTGTAGTCGGTGGAGCGTCCGATAGTTGCAGTCACCCATGAACAGGTCGCCCCGCCACGCGGGGAAAGCGGAGCCGTTGTAGATGGCCGCGTTCGTCGGGCAGATCGTGGACGCCCACCACCAGATCGGGAGAACGGGGTCCGGGCCGTCCCGGTTCGTCGTATTCACGTCCGGCGGGAATACGCAGGTCTGCGACGGCCCCCAACCGAAATTGCGGCCTGGGATCAGGAGGTTGATCTCGTCGTTGCACTCCGGTCCGTTCTCCGTGACGAAGATCCCCCGGCTCATCGGATGGAACGCGATCCCGAACATGTTCCGGTGTCCGTACGTGTAGACGAGGGGATCCCAGCTCGAATTGCCTACGAACGGGTTGTCCGGTGGCACGCTCCCGTCCGGGTTCATTCGGAGGACCTTTCCAAAGGGGCTCATGGGATCCTGGGACCAAAGGGGCCACCCGTTCTCTCCGACAAGCGCATAGAGCTTGCCGTCGAGCCCGAACGCGATCACCCCGCCATTGTGGATCGTCGCCGTGGACAGAGGCGGCGTCTGGAAGATGACGGAGAGGGACTCGCCGACGTTGCCGTTCGCGCGGATCCGGACGATGCGGTTGTAGACCGTCCCGTTCGCGGCATCGATGTAAGTGTGGTACGCGTACACATACGGCGACGTAGGGAAGTCGGGGTCGAGAGCCAGGCCCAGGAGCCCTCGTTCGTCTCGGATGTCGGTGTCATTCAGGGTGTAAAACGGGTCCGGGAGCAGATTGCCGCCCTCAACGATTCGGATCTTGGCGGTCAACCGTTCCGCGAAGAAGATTCGCCCGTCCGGCGCGAAGACGAGGGCGGTCGGGTTGTCAAGACCCGACTTGTAGACTTCGACGTTGCTCCACGCCGCGGCGTTCGGAAGGAGCGTGAGGAACGAAAACGACCCTGTGACGATCAGGCAGGCAAGTAATGCCCGGGATCCTCGCACGCCTGAGAATGCGAACAAAGGGCCTTTAGGGTGTCGGTTCCTGGCCCGATGGAGTTCGTACCTCTGAGTAGAGGTATGAGACGCGACTCGTTCCGCCCGGAGGCCGCCTCCGTTATCTAGGCCTTGCGACTTCCCGAGAGCCGATGTCAAAGCAGGTTCTGGGTCGCGCTCGGGAGAACCGGTGCGAGTGGGCCGCCGCCGACCCACTGATGAGGACGTACCACGACACGGAGTGGGGCGTCCCCGAGCACGACGATCAACGATTGTTCGAGTTCCTCGTCCTGGACGGGGCGCAGGCGGGCCTCTCCTGGCTGACGGTCCTGCGGAAGCGGGAGAATTACCGGAAGGCGTTGGATGGATTCGATCCCGCGAAGGTGGCCGTCTACGGGGCCCGCGACGTACGGCGGCTCCTGGCGGATGCCGGAATCATTCGGAACCGAGCAAAAATCGAATCGTGCATCCGCAACGCGGGCGCGTTCCTCTCCGTCCAAAAGGAGTTCGGGACGTTCGATCGATACATCTGGCGTTTCGTCGGGGACCGCCCGCGGTTGAACCGATGGCGGAGCCTGAGTCAGATTCCTCCGAGGTCGACGGAGTCGGACGGGATGAGCGCCGACCTCCGACAGAGGGGATTCTCGTTCGTCGGCTCGACGATCTGCTACGCATTCATGCAAGCCGCGGGAATGGTGAACGATCACGTCGTCCGCTGTTTCCGATATCGCGAAGTGTGACGACGTCGACGCCGACGAATCCGGCACAAAACATATACACCGAATTCCCATACCGTGAGACAATGTGTCAGGGGGATCCGGATGCCGCATCCACGGAATCGTTGCGTCGGAGGGCCAGGGCAGAAGGGGACGTCGTCGGAGAATTTCCGCCTTGATCGATCGTTTCTGGAGGGATTCGCGTGACCATCGACCGCAGGGATTTCCTCCGCCTCGGAGCGACGACGATGGCGGCAACGGCCGCGGCCAGCTCTCCGATCCGGGGCCTCGTGCCTCCGGTGGAGGTCCTCCGGCGCCGAGGCGAGGCTCCCGGAGCGCACATCGAAGAGGCGACGATCGCCGATCTGCAGGCCGCGATGACGGCCGGCCGCCTTAGCGCGAGGTCCCTCGCGGTGACCTACCACGCACGCATCGACGCCCTCGATCGACAGGGGCCGAGCCTGAACTCGGTCCTCGAGGTGAATCCGGATCTCCGCGACATCACGGGCCGACTGGACCGCGAACGCGGGGATGGCCACGTCCGCGGGCCTCTCCATGGGATCCCGATCTTGCTGAAGGACAACATCGACACGGGCGACGGGATGCAGACCGCGGCGGGATCCCTTGCGCTCGTCGGGACGCCCGCGTTCCAGGACTCGACCGTCGCCGCCAAGCTCCGCGAGGCGGGCGCCGTCCTCCTCGGGAAGACGAACCTGAGCGAGTGGGCGAACTTCCGCTCCTTCCATTCGGCGAGCGGCTGGAGCGGCCGGGCCGGCCCCTGTCGCAACCCGTTCATCCTCGACCGAAATCCGTGCGGATCGAGTTCGGGTTCGGGGATCGCGGCCTCCGCGAACTTGGTCGCGGCCTCCATCGGCACGGAGACGGACGGCTCGATCGTGTGTCCCGCGAATGCGAACGGAGTGGTGGGCATCAAGCCGACCGTCGGGCTCGTGAGCCGCGCGGGGATCGTCCCGATCGCGAGCGCGCAGGACACCGCGGGCCCACACACCCGCACCGTGGCCGACGCCGCTCTCGTGCTCGACGCGATCGTGAGTCGGACCGCGGATCCCAGGGACTCCGCAACGGAACCGAACCGGGACCGGATTCCCGCTGACTACACGTCGTTCGTCGACCCGAACGGCCTCGATGGCGCCCGAATCGGCGTCGCCAGGGACGGGGTCACGGGATACAGTGACGAGACGGATGCGGTTTTCGAGCAGGCGTTGGCGGCCATCCGCTCTGCAGGCGCGACGGTCGTCGATCCCGCCGACATCCCGACGATGGCGGACATCAACCAAGGGGCCGAGGAGGTGACCGTCCTCGTCTACGAATTCCGTCGCGACCTGAACGCGTATCTCGCCACGCGAAGCGGGGTCGCACTCGACCGGGAGGGATTCCCGATGACCCTCGCGGGCCTGATCGATTTCAACCGCGCTCATCAGGACGAGGAGCTGAAGTGGTTCGGCCAGGAGTGGTTCGAGTTCACGGAGTCGCAGCCCTATGACGACGCGGCGTACATGGACGCACTCGCGCGGCAACGCTTGCTCGGCGGACGCGATGGGATCGATGCGGCCCTGACGGCGAACAACCTGGACGCGATCGTCGCTCCGACGGGGCAGCCCAGCTGGCCGATCGACCTGGTGAATGGGGACCACTTCCTGGGCGCGAGTTCGTCCCCGGCCGCGATCGCGGGCTATCCCCTGATCAACGTCCCGATGGGCTTCTCCTTCGGGCTCCCCGTCGGAATCACGTTCATGGGGACCGCGTTCGGAGAACCGACGTTGATCAAAGTCGCGTCCGGATTCGAAGCCGTGACCCATGCGCGCCGCAAGCCGGGCTTCCTCCCGACGTTGCCGCTGGACGGCCGCGCGGGCCGCCCCCGGGCCCGTTCGGATTCCCGCGGCGGTGGAGCTCAGAGTGGGGTCAGCCAGGCGATGCGGCAGCTCTAGTCGTTCGGAATACACGCCGGCGCTACCGAGGAACCCGTCATCCCGACCGCGTCAGAAGCCGGTCTCCGTCGCGACGACCATCAGCGCGACAATCAGGAGTCCGAGCCCTAGTCCTGCGAACTGGGACATGTTGAACCGTTTCTGCAGGGCCGCGACCTCCGGGCCATGGGTGCAAGCCTCCTCGTTCAGATGGACGAGCATCCCCCGCGCGCCTCGGACCCCCACGCCAAGCCCGATCCCGAATGCCGTGAGGGCGAGGACGAGCGCGGCAATAAGGGTCCGGCCCCAGGCGGTCTCCACGAGGACCGCGGGCTCGAACGCGCCCATCCACAGATACAAGACGAAGCCGAAGAGGATCGTCATGGCGGCGCTCCCCGGGAGGTATTGGGTCAGGATCGGAATCAGCCGGCGCATCGTTTCCTTGCGGGCGGGCATGTCCACTTGGGCGAGCGCGCGACGGAGGACCCCGACCCCGTACATCATCGCTCCGATCCACGCGATTCCGAAGGCGATGTGGAAGAATCGGAGAACGAGGGCGACGGGGTCCGCCATGGCCCGGGCAATTCGCGGGCCCGTTATAACGGCTACGGAAAGGATGCCGCCGGATTCGGGGTGCCGCCGACTCGGGGGCTGCGGTATCGGGCGATTTGTCCGCACTGTTCCGGAGAGAGAGCGAAATCGTACCTCAAAGCTCGTGCCCCCGTGGAACGGGCGTAGGTTTTTCCGGGACCGTGGATTTCGGCCGGCCTCCCTCCGGAAACCGACTTGTCCATCCGCGGGAGAACCGACTTGCAAGCTGGTGCCTGAGACGTCCATTGGACCAACCGTGGAGCGCTCGTCAGGGGGCGCCACATCCGCTCGCGGGTCCAAGGGAGCGCTCTCCATCGTCTTGGTGACGGTCCTCCTCGATTCGGTGGGATTCAGCATGGTCATGCCCGTCATGCCCGTCTTGATCGAAGGGCTCACCGGCGAAGGCCTGAGTGCGGCCGCGACCTGGGGCGGCTGGCTGTTGGTCGTCTTTGCCGTCACCCAGTTCGCCTTCGCACCGCTCCTCGGGAATCTGAGCGACCGGTACGGCCGACGGCCTGTCCTGCTGTACTCCCTCTTCGCCTTCGGCATTGACTACATGATCATGGGGCTTTCGCCGACGATCGCATGGCTCTTCTTGGGACGAATCATGTCTGGCATCCCGGGAGCCTCCTTCACCGCAGCCACGGCCTACGTCGCGGATGTCAGCTCACCCGAGTCCCGGGCCAAGAACTTCGGACTCGTGGGCTCCGCGTCCGCGTCCGGTTTCGTGATTGGTCCCGCGTTCGGAGGGCTGCTCGGGCTGCTCGGGCCGAGGGCGCCCTTCTTCGCCGCGTCCGTTCTCGCCTTCGTGAACTTCGCCTTCGGATTCTTCGTCCTCAAGGAGTCCCTCGCCCGGGGGTCGCGCCGCGAATTCTCGTGGCGTCGGGCGAATCCCATCGGAGGTCTCCGGCAGATTCGAAAGTATCCCCAGGTGATGGGGCTCGCGTTCGCTCTCATGCTCTGGTGGCTCGCGATCCAGGCGTACCCGACCACGTGGAGTTTCTACACGATGTTCCGATTCGGTTGGTCCCAGGCCGCGATCGGCCTTTCCCTGGCCGCCTACGGTGCCGTGATTGCGTTCAGCCAAGCGCGGCTGCCCCAGATCGTGCTGCCGCGCCTCGGCGAGCGTCGGACCGTCGTCGTGGGCCTTCTGCTGGCGGCCCTGGCCTTCGTTGGACAATCCCTCGCCACGGAGGGCTGGCAGGTCTTCGCGTGGGTCCCCGTCTGGTT
>VBMR01000256.1 GCA_005878325.1 Methanobacteriota archaeon
CACCGGGACAACCTGGTGAATTCGGGAATCCCGCCGGCCGTGTTCGCGGACCCGAAAGCCTACGACGGCATCGGGCAAGGGGCCCGATTGCACGTGACGGACGTCCTGCGGGCGATCCGCGGTCAGGGAGAGGCGACGGTGGAGAATCGGACGAAGGGGACCCGGACCGCGGCACGGATCCAACTGCGGCCCTACCAGCGGGAAGTCCTCCTGGCGGGGGGCGGGATTCGATACGCGCAGTCCCGACGGAAGGCGTGAGGCGCGCGGGCTTTAAGACGAAGGGCCGTTATCGCGGGAGGAGGAACCGACCGTGGCGATGATCGTCAAGAAGGGAACGGTCCCTCCGACGCCCCACACGGAGTTCTACGCGATCCCGAAGGTCCTCGCGCGCGAGGAGATCCACGGATCCTACGGATTCAGCGGCGCTTGGTCGCGCAAGGTCCACGTGCGCTTTTATCCGACGGAACAGGTCAAGGCCCCGCGAAAAGGCGATTTCGACCTGGTCCCGGTCTCCCCGCCCGAGGCCGACGTCCTCCAGCCGTACCACATCTTCACGGGTCGCATGCCTTCCGGTGGCGACGCGATCCGCTCCCGCAAGCCGATCGTCCATGGGACGCGGACCACGCTGTCCATTTCGAAGCCGACGGAATCGATGCCGGACGAGTCCTTCTTCCGGAACGGGGAGCGGCATGAGGTGTATTTTGTCCAAGATGGGGAGGGCGTCGTTCGATCCGAGTACGGCAACGTGAAATTTCGGAAGAACGTCTACGTCGTGATCCCGAAGGGGACGACGTATCGGGTCGACCTGACGTCGCCGAAGGCGTGGTTCCTCCTCGTCGAGTCCATGTACCCGATCCAGTTCGCGCCGCACTACTTCAACAAGGAGGGACAGGCGACCCTCATGTCGCCCGTCGTCGAGACGGAGATCGAGACGCCCGAGCTCCCGCCGTTCGAGGACGAGCGCGGCGAGTTCCCGGTCGACGTGAAGCACGGCGGCGGCAAGATCACGCGGATCACGTTGGGCCATCACCCGTTCGACCTCGTCGGATGGGAAGGCGCCCTGTATCCGTTCGCCTTCGACGTGAAGAGCCACCATGGGATCGCCCGCGAGATCCACACGGCCCCGCCGATGCATCAGACGTTCCAGAGCGGGAACGTGCCGCATAGCGGCTTCTCCCTGTGCTCCTTCGTCCCCGTCATGGCCGGATGGCATCCGCTCGAGGTGCCCGCGCCGTACGCCCACTTCAACGTCGATTCGGACGAGCTCATGTTCTTCTGCAATCCCTTCTACGGCGCGCGGGAGGGCGTCGTCGAGGAAGGATCCTTCACGTTCCATCCGGGTTCCACGCCCCACAGCCCCCAGGGGAATGCAGCGCAACGGTCCCTCGCGGGCCGGGCGAAGATTCAGGGACGCCTCGCCGTCATGCTGGACACCTACTTCGAGAGCATGCGGATCACGACCCACGGGTATTCGTACCGCGATCCGGAATACGTGCTGAGCTGGTCGGAGACTGCGCCTCACGTAGAGGCGAAGGGCGAAGGCTGGGAGTCGCCATCCGCCTGAGAGGAGGGACCGTGCAAGCCGCGACCGATTCCGTCCGACCCGTTTCGCGGACCTTCCCGCGCCAATCCCTGGACCGCATCCTCCGGGAGGCGCAGCCTTTCACAGATTCGGGACACTACCTTTATCCGGCGGATGCGACCGGCAGCCACACGAAGGGATTCTTCGCAATCGAGCCGGTCACCCGTGTGAATACATTCGTCGATGCAATCGCGGACGACATGGAGCGGTGGTCGGGCACCCAAGCGGGCGCTTCGGAGACAGGCTCGTCGAAGGGTCCGTCCCGCGCGGATCGAAGGCGTTGGCCCTGAACGGCGTGAGCCTGCAGGGACGGTGCGTCGGCCTGCGCTTGCCGCAATTCGTCGAAGGACTCAGGGGCACCGTGGTCGCCGCGGCCGTCTTCGCGAAGGGCACCACCGACCTCGTACGACAAACGGAACAGCGGCTCGGAGACCTCTTCTACAGCACCGTCCAAGTGGACGTCCCGATCTACCCGCCGTCCGCGTGTCCCCTGTGTGCGTCCGGTCAAGGGTCCGCCCTCTCGTGGCGGGAGTTCGCGGAGGCATGTCGATGAGGCTCGTCCGGTTCTCAGCGGGCAGTCCGGAATCCCGATTGGGCGCCGTCATCGGCCCCTGGCAGCGGTGGGAGTGGATCGTCGACCTGGCGGCGGCCGACCCCGCAATCCCAGGTGACACGGTCCCGTTCATCGAAGCCTGCCCCGACCTGAAGGGGGACGTGTGGGACCGGGCCCAGGGCATCCTGCGGCAGGCGGAGCGGATCGAGTCCGAAGCGCCCCCGTGGGCCTTCCGACCGACTGATGTGCGGGTGCACGCACCGATCCTCCCGCGACTCCTTCGAGACTTCATATCCTTCCGGGCCCACATCGCCCGGACCCGCGCCGCTGCCTGGACGTCGATTCCCCCGGAGTGGGACTGGATGCCCGGGTACTACAACGGGAACCACCTGAACGTCGT
>VBMR01000143.1 GCA_005878325.1 Methanobacteriota archaeon
CACTCGTCGTCCGGGCGGAGGTCGACGTCCTGGTCGCGGCAGGCTTCGACGCCGTTGGCACGCTGCGCGGCACGGGCTCCACAGCGGTCGCCAGCGTCAGCAGTCAGGCTTGGCTATCGGAGGGTGTCCAATGGGCGGAGTTTGTTTTCCCGGGTCCCGAGATCCGTGCGAGCGGGGTCGACGGACCGTACGAGGCGACGTTGTCCCTGACCCCCGTTGCGGGAGGGTTCGATCCCGTGACCACGTACACGACGGCGGCATACAAGCCCTCGGACTTCGATGATGCGGCAGCGGCCGGTCAGCGATACTGGATCGGAGACTTGACCGCGAGTCCCTCGGGAAAGAGCCTCTCGATTGCCGTGACCGTCGTCCGCGGGAACGACATGCTTCGCGACGTGATCTCGGACACGCTCGAGGTAACGGTGGTCGACTCTGCCGGCTCCCTGGTCCATGCCTCCAAGCTGAACGTGGACCTTCCAGGTCCGGGATCCCAGCAAATCTTCTCCGTTCTCGTGGAGGGACTTTCCTCGGGCACGTACACGATTGCCGCGCTCCTCGGCTCGCCTGACCGACCTGTGGATTCCCGCACGGTTGTGGTCACGATCTAGGGAGGCCAGGGCAAACCTCAAGCGGGTTGGAGCCGTGCGGCCCGCGTGGACGAGTCGCCGCGACGCGTCCTCGCGCAGCTAGGAATCCGACCTCGGAAAGGGCTGGGCCAGCATTTCCTCGTCGACTCCCGCGTGGCGGCCCGGCAGGTCGGATACGCATCGATCCGTCCCACCGATACGGTCCTTGAAATCGGGCCCGGGCTCGGGGTCTTGACCCGCCAACTTCTGGATCGAGCGAAGCGGGTCATTGCCATCGAAGCGGATCGTCGGTTTGCAAATCACCTCCGCGAAAGCCTTCCCGAAGTCGATGTGATTTCCGGAGACGCGCTGAAGGTCGATTGGCCTCCCTTCAATGTGATGGCTTCGAACCTGCCCTACCAGATTTCCTCGCCCATTACCTTCCGGCTCCTCGAGCACTCGTTCGATCGCGCCGTCCTCATGTACCAATGGGAGTTCGCGCGACGGATGCAGGCGAAGCCCGGGACCGCAGACTACTCGCGGCTCACCGTGGGCGTGTATCGGCGGGCCGAATGCGAAATCCTCGAGCGCGTCCCCCGGAATGCATTCCATCCGCAGCCCGGCGTCGATTCGGCGATCGTGTCCCTTCACCCGAGGCCGGCCCCGTTCCCTCTCTCGAATCCCGACCGCTTCGACGCGGTCGTCGACGCCCTGTTCACCCATCGGAGGAAGACGGTGGAGAATGGCCTACGGCTTGGGTGGAGGAGCCTCGCCTCCTCCGAAGAGGCACTTGAGGCCGCCCTGCCGAACGTCCCTCACCGCAGCCGCCGAGTCGGGGAGTTGTCGCCGGAGGAAATCGCGCGCATCGCCGAGGCGCTCCCGGGGCCGAAAGCTTAATGGCGCGCCGGTCAATCGCTACACATCGTTCTTGGCCCGGTGCTCGATTGGTCCGGAGGAAGACGGTTTCTGAGCTCGAACAGGCGGAGATCAAGCTCCAGAGCCTCTTCGAGAAACGGGACGCGCTGAACCGCGAGGCCCAGCTGCTGCGGGAGGAGCGGGACCTTGTGCAGGCGAAGAAGCGCGAGGTCGGCGATCGGCTGCGAGTCCTTCGGGATCGCCGCTGGGCCTTCGCGGAAGAGGCCCGCGCGCATCGCCGGGTGCGGGATGAATTGCAGGGCAAGGCGAAAGCCTTGATCGACGTGAAACGGAAGATCCGGAGTTTCGGCCCCTCGGACGTCGGCGCGGAACTGCGGGCCCTCACGAGGCGCGTGGCGGCGATGGAGATGCGACAGCAGACGACGACCTTGTCCCTGAGCAAGGAGAACGAACTCCTCGACGAGTTGAAGGAGTCCGTTCGACGAATGAAGGTCCTCCAGGGAGCGAAGGCGGAGCAGGACAAGATCGTGCGGGAGGTCCGGGACCTGGACGGGGAGATCACGGGATTGTTCCAGGCCGCGGAGAAGGAGCACGAGACGGCGGTCGCGCTGAGCGGGAAGGCACGCGCGGTCCACGAAGAGATGCTGGTCTTCCTCCCGCAGGTCTCCGCCCTGGAGGCGGAAGGGGCCGAGAAGCACCAAGGCTACCTCGACGCGCGGACCAAGGCGGACGAGGTCCATGCGAAGGTCGTCGAGATGCGGGACAAGGTCCTCACGATCAAAGGGGCGCAACGGGCGGAGGTCCGGGAGTCGCGCGACCTCTTGCGGGCGCAAAACCGATCCGTGCGGGTGGCCCTCCTGGACGAGCGGAAGCTGGAGGCCACCGCGGACGCGGCCTTGCGGGCGCTCCTCGAGGGGGGCAAGGTGGAGATCGGTCGATGAAAGCGGTCGTCCTCGCGGGCGGTGAAGGGAACCGCCTGAAGCCGCTCACCTACAAGCGGCCGAAGCCTCTCATGCCCGTCGCGGGCCGGCCGTGCATCGACTACGTCCTCCAGGCCTTGGCGAGTTCCGGTTTCCACGAGATCGTCGTGACGACGGCATACATGTCCGATGCGCTGATCAAGTCGATCGGCGACGGCCTCGGCTACAACGCCTCGATCCTGTACAGCTTCGAGGAGAATCCGGCCGGCACCGCGGGCGCCGTCCGCCGGGTCGGGAACTTCTTCGACGAGTCCTTCGTCGTCTCGATGGGGGACATCCTGTGCGACGTGGACTTCAAGGCCCTCTACGATTTCCACAAGCGGAAGGGCGCCGCGGTGACGATCGCCCTGACGGAGGTCGAGGATCCGACCCAGTACGGCGTCGTCGGCCTCGACTCGAACGGGCGGATCGCGAAGTTCAAAGAGAAGCCGAAGAAGGAGGAGGCCTTCTCCAACCTCGTCAACGCGGGCATCTACGTCCTGGAACCGGAAGTCTTGGAGTTCGTCCCGCCGGACCAGAAGTTCGATTTCGCGAAGGACCTCTTCCCGAAACTGATGTCGAAGGGGCTCGGCCTGTACGGCTCGCGGATCGAGGGTGTCTGGATGGACATCGGGCAACCGCACGACCTCTGGAAGGCGAGCGTGGCGATCGTGACCCGACAGGGGAAGCCCCTGCGTCTTCCGGGCGTCATCAGTGAGGGCCCCGTGATCCTCGACCCGACCGCGCACGTGGAGGACGGGGTGAGGATCGGCGGGCCCTCCTACATCGGCCCGGCAGTCCTCTTGAAGAAGGGGAGCGTCATAGACAACTCCTGCCTGCACGAGGGCGCCCGGGTCGAGTCGAACGCGACGATTGAGAAGAGTCTCGTCCTGGAAGGCAGCACGATCGGATCTTCCGCGCAGGTGGTCGACAGCGTCGTGTCTCGGGATTGCGTGATTGGCGAGGGCGCACGGATCGTCTCGAGCATCATCGGCGAGGGCATGACCGTCCGCGCCGGGTCGAAGCTCGAGAACGCAACGGTCTCCTTGCCGCCCCGCTGAGCCCGCACCCGTCGTGATTCATCGCTTCCCGCGTCGATCCTCGACGATGCGGCCTTGCCGCACGATCGTCTCGATCGCATTGCCGCTTAAACGATATCCGACGTGCCGCCAGGAAGGCAGGTCGAGGACGAGGAGGTCCGCGCGTTTCCCCGGTTCCAGCGTCCCGACTTCGCGGTCCCGACCGATTGCGTGCGCGGCGTTGATCGTCGCCCCGACGATCGCTTCCGCGGACGTGAGGCCGCAATGGTGGCAGGCGAGGGCGATTGCGAGCGGCATCGAATCGCACCAGCAATTCGGGTTGAAATCCGTGCCCACGGCAATCGGTACGCCCGCGGCGACGAACCGCCGGCCGTCCGCGAAGGGCAAGTGGGAAGCGAAGGATGTCGCGGGAAGGAGAACTGCGACGGTCCCCGCGCGGGCCATCGCCTCGACGCCTCCCGCGGACGCATGGTTCAGATGGTCGGCCGAGAGGGCCTGGAGACCCGCCGCGAGCTCGGCCCCTCCGGTGTCCGCGAGTTCGTCCGCGTGGACCTTCGGTC
Organism: Methanobacteriota archaeon; assembly: GCA_005878325.1. GTDB lineage: Archaea > Thermoplasmatota > Thermoplasmata > RBG-16-68-12 > RBG-16-68-12 > RBG-16-68-12. Next base: position 4,002 of record VBMR01000143.1, read on the forward strand.
GGAGGCCGGCATCCCGCGCCCTTCGGAGGATCCGTCCGGCCTGTTCAGCGGAGAAGTAGCCGTCGTCGACGAAGGCATCGCAGCAGGACGCAAGGCGGCTCGAGACGACGGCGTCGAGCATCTCTCCTTCGACGGTTCGCGCGTAGTCGTCGGCGCGGCCCTCGAATTCCGGAGGGACGGCGTGCGCCCCGAGGAAGGTCGACACGACATCGACATTCGCGAGACGGCCCGCATCCGCGATCGCCCGGAGCATCTTTAATTCATCCGCGGTTCGGAGACCATATCCGCTCTTCGCTTCCACAGTCGTGGTCCCCGAAGACCGCATGGACCGAAGTCGGCTGGCCGCGTCGCGCGCGAGCTGTTCCTCCGACGCCTCCCGGGTCGCACGGACCGTGTGAAGGATGCCTCCGCCTCGCGCCGCGATCTCGGAATAGCTCAGACCCTGCGCCTTCCATTCGAGCTCGTGCGCTCTTGAGCCTGCGAAGACGGGATGGGTATGGGGATCGACGAACCCCGGGAGGACGACCTTTCCCGTCGCATCGAGCCGCACACCGGCCCGAGGATGCCGGGCCAGGATGTCCGTCGTCGTCCCGACGTCCCGGATTCGGTCCCCCTCCGCGTACGCGGCGCCGTCCTCGATGAGTCCGAGTTGGCCCGCGGCCTCGCGGATCCGGGGTCCCGGTGAGCCTCGAAGGGTCAGGAGTTCTGCCGCATGAATGACAAGGAGAGAGCCAGGCGCAGCGGGAGCTTGTAGAACTTCGTCGCGGGTGGCCCGAATCTTGTGCGCCTTCGGCATCATCCGAGTGTGGCCACCCCGACCGGATCCGAGCGGACGATGAACGCTTTCCCTCCCGCGGCCCGGATGGCGGCCGCGGTGGGCTCGGGCCGATCTGTCAACGCGACCATGCTGCCGCCGCCTCCCGCCCCTGTGAGCTTCGCCCCATAGCTCGAGGGTCGAGCCGCCTCGACAAGACGATCGAGGGCGGAATGGCCCACGCCGAGCCGGGTGAGGAGGGCGTGGTCACGGTCCATCAACCCGCCGGCTGCGACCAGGTCCTTTCGTTGGAGGGCCCGCAAGCCGTCGAGCGTGATGACTCCAATCTCTCGCACCGCGTCGGCCGCTCGCGGATCCCGGTCGACCCGCTCCTTCACCTTCGCGACGAGCGGGCCCGTCGCGGCGCTGATCCCCGTGTTGCCGATCACGAAATCGAGAGGAGGCAGTGCGGTCCGATGCAGGAACCATCGCCGGCTGTCTCGTTCGATCGACCAGAGGAGTCCATCCTGCGGCTCTTGGAGGACGAGGATGCCGCCCCCCGCGCTGGCGGTGCTCGTGTCGATGGGGCTCGCGCGCCCCTGAACCTCATGCTCGACTTCGAACGCCTCTCGTGCGATCGTCCGCGGATCGAGGGGGCCTGTCGACCCGTGCAAGGCCCCCAAGGTGGCGACGCTGACCGCGGCAGACGAGCCCAGTCCAGCCCCGCTCGGGACCATCGACCGGATTTCGATCCAGAGAGGCCCTTCGACTTTCGTCTTCCGCACGCACGCTTTGACGTAGCGATACCGCGGCTCATCGAGCGACGCTCCGTCCGCGAGCCACTCCTTGTGCGGCCGGGCATACACCTCCGCGCGGAGGCCGATCGCGGTGCTCAGCGCAGGCTCGCCGAAGACGACCGCATGCTCCCCGAAGAGGATGAGCTTACCAGGAGCGGAAGCCGCCATCGTCGGCGATTCCCCGCTCCGCGTCTTAATCCTTCTGCCCTAGCCGATTTCCGCGCCACTGGGGAAGTTCGAGGGCATCCGCATGTACGCGGACGCGTCTCCCGTCTGCGGCTGGACCTTCTTCAGCGCCGCGTCGAAGTGCCGCCTCTCGATCGTGACCTTCTTCAGCATCGACTCCTCGAGCTTCGGGAACTTGAGGGCGAATTCGCGGATCGCGAGCATCGACGCTTCGTTGCAGACGGCCGCGATCTCGGCCCCCGTGTACTTGTCCGTCCGCTTCGCGAGATCGTTCAGGTCGATGTCCTTGGCGAGCGGCTTCTTCCGGGTGTGGATTTCGAGGATCGACTTTCGGGTCGCGAGGTCCGGCGGCGCGATGTAGATGTGCCGGTCGAACCGCCCGGGACGCAGGAGGGCCGGATCGACGAGGTCCATCCGGTTCGTCGCGGCGATCACGGTGACGTTGTGCAGCTCCTCGAGGCCGTCCATCTCCGTGAGGATCTGGGAAATCACCCGCTCCGTCACCTGGGAATCGGTGCCCCCGCCTCGTACGGGAGTGATCGCGTCGATCTCGTCGAAGAAGATGATGCACGGAGCCGCGGTCTTCGCCTTCCGGAAGGTCTCCCGGACCGTCCGCTCCGACTCGCCGACCCACTTGCTGAGGAACTCGGGGCCGCGGACGGAGATGAAGTTCGCCTCCGATTCCGTCGCGACGGCCTTCGCGAGCAAGGTCTTGCCCGTCCCCGGTGCGCCGTACAACATGATGCCGCGAGGCGGTCGTGCATCATACGCATGGAGGAAATCGTCGCGGGTGACCTCGAGCCGGTTCAGGACCTCGGGCGGGATGTTCTCGACCTGGATGTCGATCTCCGGGAGGATGCGGCGAAGGGAACGCATCGCGGCCTCCTTGCAGAGGGCGGAGAGGTCCGCGCCCACGTAGCCGTGGGTGAACCCAGCGAGTTCGCCGAGGTCGACGTCCTTCGCCAGCGGCATTCCCCGCGTGTGGATCTGGAGGATCTCGAGGCGGCCGTCCTTGTCCGGGACGCCGATCTCGATCTCGCGGTCGAACCGGCCCGGCCGGCGCAGCGCCGGGTCCAGGGCATTCGGGCGGTTCGTGGCCCCGATGACGACGACCTTTCCGCGGGCCTGCAGGCCGTCCATGAGGGCGAGCAGTTGCGCGACGACCCGGCGCTCGACCTCACCCGTGACTTCGTCCCGCTTCGGGGCGATGCTGTCCAATTCGTCGATGAAGATGATGCTCGGAGCGTTCTCCTCCGCTTGCTTGAAGATGTCCCGGAGGTTCTCCTCGCTTTGTCCGTAGAATTTCGACATGATCTCAGGCCCGGAGATCGAATGGAAATTCGCGTTCGTCTCGGAGGCTACCGCCTTCGCGAGCAACGTCTTCCCGGTTCCCGGAGGTCCGTGCAACAGGACGCCCTTCGGGGCCTCGACCCCGAGGCGCTCGAACAGCTCCGGATGCCGCAGGGGGAGTTCGATCATCTCCCGCACCTTGCGCACCTCGTCGCGGAGCCCGCCGATGTCCTCGTAGTCGACCTTGGGGACCTTCGCCCCCTCCTCCTTCGCGGGCTTCTCGGCGATCTTGATGTCCGTCCCCGATTCGACGAGGACCGCGTCGGCGCCCGGCGAGAAGGAAGTGACGACGAAA
>VBMR01000144.1 GCA_005878325.1 Methanobacteriota archaeon
CCGTCCCGTCGATGATGACGTCGTAGTCCCGCAGGATGTCCAGGGCATTCTCCGAAGAAAGTTTCGTGTCGTAAGTCTGGACGTCCACGTTCGGATTGATCTGGGCGACCCGTTCGCGGGCGACCTCGACCTTCTTCCGCCCGACGTCCTTGGTGCCGTACAAGACCTGCCGATGGAGGTTCGTCTCGTCAATCACGTCGAAGTCAACGATGCCGAGGCGACCGACGCCGGCGGCGCTGAGATACTGCGTCAGAGGCACGCCGAGACCTCCCGCGCCGATCACGAGTGCCGACGATTGCTTCAGTTTGAGCTGGCCGGCCATGCCGACCTCGGGGAGAATCAAGTGGCGCGAGTACCGCTTGATCTCGGCCGAAGAGAGGACGTCCTTCCGTTTGGAGGCGAGGCGGTCCATGAGGGACGAGGAGCCGCCCGCGATGCTGGGGACGATCGAGATTGTATCCCCCGCCTTCAGGGGCGTCCCATCTCGCTCCAGATAGCGGATGTCCTCCTCGTTCACGTAGACGTTGACGAAATTTCGGAGACGACCGTCCTCCGCGAACAGATGGCGCCGAAGTTGATCGTGGCGCTCGACGAGCGTGTCCAGGGCATCTCCCACGCTCGCTGCCTCGACCTCGATGATGTCCTGATTCCCCGCGTATTGACGGAGGGGGGTCGGAATGACGATCCGAACTGGGGACACGATTTCGCCTATTACAGTGTTATACTTAAGGTTCACCCCGCCGTTCCCTCCGGGGCGCACGGCGCTTCTCCCCCTGGAGCCGGCGGCTCGACGCTCGACCCGATTGAACCCGAATTTCCTCCGCTTCGAATCGCTGCGTGGACTCGTCGAAGCGCCATGCCGTCAGCTCTTGGGGTTCGCCCTCTTGGACGCCCTGAATCACGTACGTGAACCAGCTCGTAGCGTGGGACCGGTCGAATTCGGATGGCTCCGCGGGATGGTTCGGATGACTGTGGTAGATCCCGATCAGGTCGAGGCCTTTCTCTCGCGCCGTCTGGTCCGCGTGAAGCAGCTCCAATGGATCGACTTTCAATCGTCCCGACCGCAGCCGCAGGAATCTCGATCAAGGGGCCTCCTCCCAATACCGCTCTCCGAGGTAGCGGTCGCCGCCGTCCGGGAAGATCATCACGATCCGACCGCTCCGGATGCGTTCCGCAAGGCGCAATGCGGCGTCCAACGCGGCGCCGCTCGAAGTCCCGACGAGAAGACCTTCGTCGCGGGCGAGACGCCGAACCGCGGCTTGGGCGTCCTCCGTTGTGACCGAGAGGATCTCGTCAGCGAGATCCGAATCCCAGATTCCGGGCACGTCGGACGAGGCAAGGTGTTTGACGCCCTCGATCCCGTGGAAGGGGCCGTCTGGCTGGACGCCGATGAGACGGACGTGCGGATTCTGTTTTCGGAGAAACCGTCCGGACCCAACGAAGGTGCCAGTCGTCCCCAGGCAGGCGACCAGGTGGGTGATCGTACCCCGCGTCTGTCGAACGATCTCCGGACCCGTGGACTCGAAGTGGGCCTGCCAATTCGCCGGGTTGTTGTATTGGTCCAGGTACCAGTACTTGTCCGGCTCCTTGGCCATCAAGGATTTCGCGACTTTCTGCGCGCCGTCCGTCCCATCCGAGGGAGGTGTGAAGACGAGGTCCGCTCCGTAGGCTTCCAGGATGCTCCGACGCTCCGGTGCGATATTGGACGGAACGCAGAGCGTGGTGCGGTATCCCTCGGCCGCGGCGAGCATCGCAATCGCGATGCCCGTGTTCCCCGAGGTGGCATCAAGCAGCATCCGATCTCGCGTCAGGCCGGCCCGCTCCGCGGCCCGGAGCATCCACAGGGCGGCCCGGTCCTTCACGCTGCCGCCTGGGTTGAACCATTCCGCCTTCGCGAACAGTTGGACCCGCGACGGCCGCTGCGGCGCGATGCGCTTCAGCGGGAGGAGGGGCGTGTGACCGATCAGGTCCGCCAGACGCGAGGACCTTGGAGACTGCCTTTCCGCGCGCATGCGGTCCGGGGGCCTCATACCCCGACATCGGTCTTGTTTCCGAGGGCGAGCTTCAGCACGTTCAACGGGAGCAGCGCGCACTTGAGCCGCGCGGCGCTCAGGGGAATCCCGAGGGCCTTCAGAATCGCGTCCCGGTCGAGGGCCTCCGCGTCCCGCACGGCCTTGCCCTTGACGATCGTCGTGAGCATCGAGGCGCTCGCCTGGCTGATCGCACATCCTCGACCTTCGAACCGCACCTCGGAAATCAGGTGGGAGCCCTCCACCTTCATGCGGAGGGTGACTTCATCGCCGCACAACGGGTTGGAATCCCGCGCCTGCAGGCTCGCGCCGGGCAAGGGGCCTTTGTTCCGCGGATGCTTGTAGTGGTCGAGGATCTGCTCCTGGTACAAGTCGCTCGATGCGGACATCAGGCGAACACCTCCTGGACCTTACGAATGCCGGCCATCAAGACATCGACGTCGTCCGAGTCGTTGTAGACGTAGAAGGAGGCTCGCGCGGTCGCGGGTAGGTCGTATCGTTCCATCAGAGGCTGGGCACAGTGATGACCGGAGCGGACGCAGATCCCCTCGACGTCCAAGATCGACGCGATGTCGTGCGGGTGCACCCCATCGATCGTGAAGGCGAGGACACCGGCCTTCTGCTTCACGTCCTCGGGACCGTACGTGCGGACGCCCGGGATCCGATGGATCTCGTCGAGGGCGTAGCGTGTGACCTCCATCTCGTGCGCTCGGACGGCCTCCATCTTCAGGTCGGTGAGGTAGTCGACCGCGACGCCGAGGCCGATCGCCCCCGCGATGTTCGGCGTCCCGCCCTCGAACCGGTACGGGATGTCGTTCCAAGACGCGCGGCCGAGGTGGACCTCGCGGATCATCTCGCCCCCGCCCAGGAGAGGCTCGGTTGCCTCCAGGGCCTCCGTCTCCCCATACAAGACTCCGATGCCGGTGGGGCCGAGCATCTTGTGGCCGCTGAAGGCGAGGAAGTCGGCACCGAGGGATTGGACGTCAATGGGCAGGTGCGGGGCGGCTTGGGCCGCGTCGACGACGCAGACCGCCCCCGCTTCGTGGGCGCGTTTCGCGATCTCCTTGATGGGGTTGATCGTGCCCAGGACGTTCGAACACATGGAGACCGTCACGATCTTGGTCCGCTTCGTGATCAGTTCGTCGTACTGTTCCATCCGCAGGTTGCCTTCATCGTCGATGTCCACATACTTCAGCACCGCACCCTTGTGGTCCCGGACGAAGTGCCAGGGCACATGGTTCGAATGGTGCTCCATCACGGTCCCCACGATTTCGTCTCCTGCTTGGATCGGACCCTTCAGTCCGTACCCGTAGGCGACGAGGTTGAGGGCCTCCGTGGTCGACTTCGTGAAGATGACCTGATTCGGGGAACGCGCGTGGATGAACGCGGCGACCTTCTCTCGGGCGCCCTCATATTCGCGGGTGGCCTCTTCGCCCAGTTCGTAGATCGCGCGATGGACGTTTGCGTTGTACCGCATGTAGAAGTCGGTGGTGGCATCGATCACCTGCCGCGGCTTCTGGGAGGTCGCGGCGCTGTCCAAGTAGACGAGCCGCTTGCCGCGGATCTTCCGATGCAAGATCGGGAAGTCGGCCTGGATCTTGGGGACGTTCAGTAGGGTTTTTTCGGCCTTCGACATCCGTTCATCCGTACCATGCCGAGCAGGCTACTTGAGGCTTCTCGTGCGCATCGCGCTCTGGGTCCGATGGGATGGAATTTCGACTCATCCAACCGCGCCGCCGAGCTCCAGTTCGATCAGTCGATCCACCTCGACGGCATACTCGACCGGGATTCGACGCGTCGCGATGCCGGCAAGTCCCAGGACCACCAGACGGACCGCCTCTTCGGCGGAGACCCCGCGCGAGGACATGTAGAAGAGGATCTCCTCTCCGACCTTCCGCACGGCCCCGGACTGAGAAATGTGCGCGTCCGCTTCGTCGACCTCGATCGCGGGGACCGTCTGAGCACGAGACTCCGAATCGAGCATCAGGGAGGACCATTCGATCGTGGAGGCCACCTCCGTCGCCCCCGCCGCGACCCGGACGCCCGATTCGAGGACCGCTCCGCCTCCTCGGTGGACGACAGCATGGTTCGCAATGCGGGACCGGGTGCGCGGGGCGAGATGGACCATCTCGGCGCCCACGTGGGTCGACTGGCCCGCCCCCGCGAGGGCGACCCCGACGAAATCGGCCGAGGCCTCCGCCCCGAGGAGATCCGCTCGAGGGACCTTCCATGACCGACGCGATCCGAGGTTGATATCGATCCATTCGACCGAGGCGCCCGCATGGACGGAGGCGCGCTTCGTCACGAGATTGTCCACCTCTCTCGAGAAATTTTGGAGGGCGATGTATCGAACATGTGCGCCGGGGAGAGCGACCACCTCGATCGTCGAGACGTGAAGTTGGTCCGGGGTGTAGACGGGAGCGGTGCAGCCCTCGATGTACGTGACATCGGACCCGCGGTCGGCGATGAGCACGTTCCTCTCGAACGGCTCGACGCCAGTGTAGTCAGCGCGGATCTCGGCTTGCAAAGGCACCGGAACCGCCACGCCGGGGGGAACGTACAGGAAGGAGCCGTCCGACCACAAGGCCGCGTTCAGGGCGGCGAGCGGATTCGCATCTGCCGCGACGACCGAGGCGAAATGGGAACGAACCAACTCGGGATCGGCATTGAGGACCGAAGGCAATCCCCCGAATCGGACGCCGAGGTGACGAAGGTCCTCCCGAAGGGCCCGGTAGGCTTCCTCGGAGGCGTCGAGGGAGGCGAGTCCCGGTGACAGGGCCGCGTTCCCGTGGGACTCGCCCGGCACACCGGTCGGCGGCTCGACAGCGGAGACCATCCTGGCATAGTCGACGCTCCGCAGGAAGGACGCCCACGAGGGCACGCCCTGGGCACGAAGGGAATCCAGGCCTCGGAGTCGCAACTGGAGCATCCATTGCGGCTCGGATCGCTCCGCCGACAGATGCCGCACGATGTCCTCCCCAGGGCCGGCCATCGAGACCGGTCCGGTCGTCCCCATCGACACGGAGCGCGGGGCCTCCGGGGCCGTCATCGTCACTCCAGAGAAACGATTTCCTTCTTCGATTCGAGGGCGGCCTCGAGGGTATGCCAGGCAAGGCTCGCACACTTCACTCGGACGGGGAATTCGGACACGCCCGAGAGGACCGCGAGTTTCCCCAGTCCAGCGGTGTTCACAGGGTCCCCGGGCTTTCCCGTGACCATCCGGTGGAAGAGCTGGAACAGCTGGTGGGCCTGGACCCGCGACTTCCCCTTCACCGCGTCCGTCATGAGGGACGCGGACGCCTTCGAGATCGCGCAGCCCTGGCCGACGAAGGCGATATCGGCAATCGTGTCGTCTCGGAGGCGCACGTATACCGTGACCCGGTCGCCGCACAGAGGGTTATGCCCGACGGCGGACGCGTCGGCCTCCGCAATCTCGTGGAAGTTACGAGGCTTCTTGCTATGATCGAGGATCGTCTCTTGATACAGCTCGCGCAAGTCGGCCATCATCGCACCCCCGGAGCGCTGGAGGGGCCTCGATGGGATCCATTCCGGCGGTCCCTCATAAGGCCTCCCCGAGTCCAGATCCCTTCGGGAGCCGCGAGAGGATGAGTTGGTTGAGCTTGATCCGGATCGGCGCGACCTTCACCTGGTTCACGACGTCCGCCGCGAAGGCATAGGTGAGGATGTGCCGCGCCGCCTCCTCGTCGATCCCGCGCGAGCGCAGGTAGAAGATGGCGTTCTCGTCGAGCTGGCCGATGGTCGAAGCGTGGTTGCACTTCACATCGTCGGCGAGGATCTCGAGGCCCGGCGTGCTGTCAACGAACGCCTCCCGCGAGAGGAGCAGGTTCTTGTTCGTCTGTCGCGCCACCGTCTTTTGGGCGTCCTTCCGCACGTAGATGTTCCCGTTGAACACGCCTCGGGACTTTCCGTCCAAGATACCGCGGTACAGCTCGACGCTGGTGCACGCGGGAGTCGCATGGTCGATCCGCGTGTAATTGTCCGCCTGCTGCGTGCCGGCGGTCATGAACAGTCCGTTCAGGACGAGGCTCCCGCCTTCGCCGCGGAACAGCGTGCGGACCGTGTTCCGAGCGATCGCCCCTCCAAAAGACATCGAGTGGCAGGACACCGCGGAGTCGCGGTCCTGATGAATGTCCATCGTGCCCATGTGGTATGCGGTCTCTGACTCGCGTAACATCTTGTAATGATCCAGGATGGCTGCAGGGCCGACGGAAACCTCCGTCACGGCGTTCGTGAAGGTGATGTCGCGCCCCATGCCCGCATACGTCTCGATGATCGTCGCCTGGCTGCGGGCACCGATTCGGATCAGGTTCCGCGGATGAGCCACGATCGGGAGCTCCTTGGACGTCGACACGAACAACAGATGAATCGGCTCTTCCACGACCGTGTTGTTAGGCACCTCCACGTAGGCTCCGTCGCCGAAGAAGGCGGTGTTCAAGGAGAGGAACGGGTCGTCTTCGGACCGCGCGATTCGCCCGAGGTGCGGTTCGAGCGTCACCGCTTCCTGGTTCACGACTTCCGCCAAGGAAGCGACCCGGACCCCTTCGGGCAACCGCCGCAGGTACGAGAGGCGGGGCGCGTACCGGCCGTTCACGAAGACCAACAGGGTCGTCTTGAGGACACCGAACGTGAAGGGCTCGAGTTTCTCCGCGACGACCCCGTCGGGACGAGCCAGGATCGCGGGTTTGAACGGGACCCGGAGGAGGGGGGCGAGGTTCGTGTACTTCCAGTCCTCTTGCCTCTGGGTGGGAAACCCCAGTGCCTCGAAGTGCGCGATCGCAGACTTCCGGAGTTGGCGCAACCACGCGGGACCGCGTCGCTCCTCTTCGGAGGAGGCGAACTCCGCGACATACGTCTGCTTCGCGTCGAGGGCCACCGCCACGATCGTCACCGTTCTCCTAGGCGCGAACCGCAGGCCGCGGGGCTTCCTCAAGGATCCAACCGTAGCCGTGCTTCTCCAGGTTGCGGGCGAGGTCCGCGTCTCCGCTCTTCACGATCCGTCCGTCCACGAGGACATGCACGTAGTCCGGGGCCACATAGTCCAGGAGTCGCTGGTAGTGGGTCACGTCGAGCATCGACCGGGTCGGGCTCCGCATCGTGTTGATCCCATTCGACACGAGCCGGAGCGCGTCGATGTCGAGGCCGGAATCCGTCTCGTCGAGGACGCAGAACTTCGGCTCCAAGACGGCCATCTGGAAGACCTCGTTCTTCTTCTTCTCCCCTCCAGAGAAGCCTTCATTCAGTCCGCGTTTCATGAACGTCTCGTCGAGGTTGAGCAGCTTCGCCTTGTCCTGGACCAGCGTCATGAAGTCCATCGCGTCGATCTCATCGAGGCCGCGGTATTTCCGGATCGCGTTCAACGCGGCCTTGAGGAAGTAGTCGTACGTCGCCCGTCCCGCGAGCACCTGGGCCAGAGTGGTCTTGCCGCTCCCGTTCGGGCCCATGATGGCGTGGACCTCGCCCGGTCGGATCACGAGGTCGATCCCTTTGAGGATCTCCTTCCCGCCCACCTTCACGTGTAGGCCTTGGATCTCGAGCACGTCGCCGCCTCCTTTCGAACTCCCGGGCTCACCCGACGGTGCCTTCGAGGTTCAGGCTCACGCTGATCAGCTTCTGCGCCTCGACCGCGAATTCCATCGGGAGCTTCAGGAAGACTTGCTTGCAGAACCCGTTCACGATCATGTTCGTCGCGTCTTCCGGTGTGATGCCGCGCTGCTGGCAGTAGAAGAGCTGCTCCTCCCCGATCTTCGACGTCGAAGCCTCGTGCTCCATCTGAGCGGTGGGCTCCTGGACTTGGATGTCCGGGAACGTGAAGGCGGCGCACGTGGAGCCGATCAGGAGGGAGTCGCACTGCGAGTAGTTCCGCGCGTTCGCCGCGCCCTTGTGGATCCAGACGCGGCCTCGGTACGTGTTCCGACCGTAGCCGGCGGAGATGCCTTTCGCGATGATCGTGCTCCGGGTGTTCTTCCCGATATGGAGCATCTTGGTCCCCGTGTCCGCCTGTTGGTAGTTGTTGGCCACCGCGACGGAGTAGAACTCACCCTGGGAGTTGTCCCCCTGCAGGATGCAGCTCGGATACTTCCAGGTGATCGCGCTCCCCGTCTCGACCTGGGTCCACGAGATCTTCGAGTTCGCCCCGAGGCACTTGCCGCGCTTCGTGACGAAGTTGTAGATGCCGCCCTTCCCCTGCTTGTCGCCGGGATACCAGTTCTGGATCGTGGAGTACTTGACTTCCGCGTCGTCCAGGGCGATCAGTTCCACGACCGCGGCATGGAGTTGGTTCGTGTCTCGGATCGGGGCCGTGCAGCCTTCCAGGTAGCTCACATAAGCCCGGTCCTCCGCGATGATGAGGGTCCGCTCGAACTGCCCGGTGTCCTGTGCGTTGATTCGGAAGTACGTGGATAGCTCCATCGGACAGCGCACGCCCGCGGGCACGTAGGCGAAGGAGCCGTCGCTGAAGACCGCGCTGTTCAGTCCGGCGAAGAAA